>NZ_JBSSLX010000053.1:0-32903 GCF_053890995.1 Micromonospora sp. I033
CCAACTGCAAGATCGCGGGGAGGGATGGACTCCAGCTCGCCGAGCTGGAGTCGATCCAGGTGGGTCAGAGGACGTCGAGGACCGTGCAGAGCCAGGTGCCGCGGCGGTGTTCCAGGCGCAGCGCGATCGCCCAGCTCGCTCCGCCGGCCCCGGCCAGCACGGCGGCGGCCTCGACCGCGCCCGCGCGAGGTTCGCAGACGCGTAGCCGGCGGAGCTGGAGGACCGGTCGGGCGGTGCGGCGGCGTGCCGGGCCGACCCGGCGGGCGGCACGGGTCAGCTCGGCGGACACCCGGGCGGCGGCCTCGGGGAGGCAGAGCGGCCGGAGCTGCCCGGGCGGGCGGTAGCCGTTGACGATCTCCAGAAAGGTGCGGACGAACCGGTGCGCCGCCCGGGCGGCCTCGGGGGTCGCGGTGACCAGCGCCGCGGGCGGTGGGCCGGCCGAACGCCCCGGCCCGGTCGGCGCCGGCCGGACGTCGCCGGTCGAGCGGCCGCCAGCCCGTCCCGCGGATCGGTCAGCAACGCGACCAGCACGGCGGGCGGGGCCGTCGGCGGGCCGGGTGGCGGGCCGGTCGAGGTCCCGGCGCGCATTGAAGAGGTCGAACGCGAGCTGGTCGACATCGCCCCAGGCGTCGCCCCATGTCGGGTCCTGGTCGGTGCAGGGCGGGTCCAGCGGCGGGGCGGGCCGGAGCCGGACCGGGGGACGCGGTGCCAGCGGGCGGCGGGTGTCGACCATCCTCAACCCCTGTTCCTTGCGTTTGCCTTCGTTTGCCTCTGACTGCTCCTCATTCTCGGGTAAGGAAACGCCGACCGTCAATGCGGTGTGCTTACTCGACGTCGCGGTCGGTGAGCGGGTTGCCGCGTACCCACTCGGCGGTCTCGGCGTACTTGCGCTGGATGTACTCCTCCAGCCGGGCCCGCTCGACCCGCCACTGGCCCCGGCCGCCGATCTTGATGGCGGGCAGCTCGCCGCTGCGCACCATGTGGTAGACCTGCGAGTCCGAGACGTTCAGCTCGGCGGCCACGTCGGACAGCAGCAGGAACCTCGGCTCCACGATGACTCCCGGGTTGGCTTCGTTTGCCTCAGTTTGCCATCACGAGCCGGGTCGCCCCAGGCCCGCACGGCGAATCCGGCCGGGGGACACACCGGCATGGAACTTCTCCGCAGCGGGTGCGGGGTGTATGACGGTCACGGCGTACGGCATGATCGGCGCCCGGAGCCGGCGTCCGCCGGCCGGGGCCTGACGGCGGGGAGAGACCGGTGACCGACGAGCTTGTCCGGGTGTACGTGCCGGCGACCGTCCCGATGCTGGCCCGGCTGCGCGAGGAGGGCCTGGCCGGCGAGGGGGCGCACGCGGTCACCCCGGAACTGCGGGAGTGGTACGCCGAGGGCGACGAGGAGGAGCTGGAGTACGTCGCCTTCACCCGGGCCGCCCAGGAGGCGCTGCTGCTGCTCCGGGCCGATCCGGCCGCGCCCCGGCGGCGGGTCGTCGTCTCGGTGGACCTGCCGGCCCGTGCGGTCGGCCGGATCGGCGGCGAGCTGGGGTCGAGCGTGGTCCGGCTGTCCGGGCCGGTGCCGGTGAAGTCGGTAGCCGCGATCCACGTGGACGGCGCGGAGGCGGTCGACGACGTGGCCGCGGCCGCCGAGGTGGTGGCCGAGGCGCAGGCCGGCGATCCGGACGCCCAGTTCACCGTCGACGGGGCCGAGGACCACGAGCTGGAGTGGTACGACGTGACCGAGCTGGACCTGCTGCTGCGCCAGGTCTCCTGACGCCCGCGGGGGGGGGGCTCAGGAGTCGGTCTCGTCCTCGTCCTCCACGGCGCGCGGACCGAGGGTGCGGCCGAACAGGATGAGCGCGGTGAGCGCCCCCACGAAGAGCACCCAGATGGCGTTGTCCACCCGCGAGGTGCCGAGCGCGGTCTGCGCCACCTGGTCCGCCTCGCTGAGCGCGGCGGCCAGGTCGAGCAGCCCGCGCCCACCGACCCGGATGATCACCTCGGTGAGTAGCAGGAGCAGGCCCGCACCCGCCCCGGCCACCAGGTACGCCGGCCAGCGCAGCTCGGCGGCGGCCCCGTCCCGCCGCACGGCTCGGCGGCGGGCCCAGGCCAGGTAGAGGTACGCCACCAGGCCGGCGATCAACCCGGCGAGCAGGGATTCGGTCCGGGACACCCACTTCGCCGCGTCGAGCATCGACTGCTGGGTGTCACCGGCGCCGAACAGGTCGGAGAGCGGATCCCGGGCGCGGCTGAAGAGCACCACGAAGACCTGTGCGGCCAGCGTGGCGGCGGCGAGCGCGCCGACCACCCGCGCGTTGCGCGCACCGGCCATCGCCCCGCCGATGATCGCCGCCGCGGCTGTCGTGCCGGCGATGGTGTTGGTGGTCGCGTTGTCGGCGTACGTCAGGTTGACCGCCACCGCGGCGGCGAGCCCCACCAGCAGGCCGGCGCCGACGGCGGCCAGGAAGCGCAGGGTGGCCCGGCCCAGCCGGTTGGTCGCCACCAGGGCGACCGCGGCGCCGGCGACGAGCGCTGCGGTGATCACGCCGGGCAGGGCGTACGCGGAGAGGCTGAGCGCGGTGACCCCGGCCGCGGCCGAGGTGATCGCCGCGCGGGTGGACCAGAGCATGGCGGCCAGCCAGCCGATCGACAGCACGGCCAGCACCAGGGCGCCGGGCGCGTGCGCGAGGCGGCCCCCGGCGGGCGCGGCCTCGACGGTCTCCTCCGAGAGGGCTCCGGCCGGCGGTTCGACCGCCGGCCCGGTGGCGGGCTGGTCCGGTTCCGCGGCCGTGGAGCTGCCGGGCTGCTTGCTCATCGTCTCCCTCTCGACGGACGCCGGATCGGCCGCGACGGGCCGGGCAGGTCACCGGCCATCCAGGGTACGCGGCCCGCCCGGTCCCGCTCCGGACCCGGCCGGCCGGCCCGGCCCGGCTCGACGGGACTGCCGTCGCCGTGATCGGCCGGCGACGGATCGCAGGCGAGCGGCGGACTTGACCACAGATTCGTCGGGCCCGGGTGGGTTGTCGCCTACGGTCCGGTGTGCGGTGGTGCGTCCGGGTGCGCCGACGTGGGCCACCCGAACAGGGGCGGTGGAGGTCGGCTCCGGCCCTCCGCATGGAAGAATCAGCCGAGGTCCCGCCGCCGCGACCGGTCCGCCGCGCGGTGCCCGGCACCCGGCCGCCCGGCCGGCGCCCGCGGGGTCCCACTCGCCACCGCCGTCGAGATCGCACAGGAGCCTGTGATGGACGCCGTGTTCTCCGTACCCGAGCCGCGCAACGAGCCGGTCCACACCTACGAGCCGGGCAGCGCCGAACGGGAGCGGCTCCAGCGGCGGCTGGCCGAACTGGCCGCCGAGCGGATCGAGCTGCCGATGACCATCGCCGGCGAGCAGCGGATGGCCGGCGGCAACCCGATCAACGTGGTCCAGCCGCACAAGCACGCCCACGTGCTCGGCGTGACCGGGCACGCCACCCACGACGACGCCCGCGCCGCGGTCAAGGCCGCCAAGGACGCCGCGCCGATGTGGCGGGCGCTGCCGTTCGAGGAGCGCGCCGCGATCTTCCTGCGCGCTGCCGACCTGCTCTCCGGCCCCTGGCGGGACACCCTCAACGCGGCCACCATGCTCGGCCAGTCCAAGACCGCGGTCCAGGCCGAGATCGACTCGGCCTGCGAGCTGATCGACTTCCTCCGGTTCAACGTCTACTTCGCCCGCAAGCTCCTGGCCGAGCAGCCGATGTCCTCGCCGGGCGTGTGGAACCGGTTCGACCACCGGCCCCTGGAGGGCTTCGTCTACGCGGTCACCCCGTTCAACTTCACCGCGATCGCCGGGAACCTGCCCTCGGCGCCGGCCCTGCTCGGCAACACCGTGGTCTGGAAGCCGGGCCCGACCCAGCAGTTCGCCGCCCACTTCACCATGCGGCTGTTCGAGGCGGCCGGCCTGCCGCCCGGTGTGATCAACATGGTCACCGGGCGCGGCGAGGAGGTCTCCGACGTCGTACTGGCCGACCCCGACCTGGCCGGCATCCACTTCACCGGGTCCACCAAGGTCTTCCAGCACCTGTGGAAGACGGTCGGCGACAACATCGCCCGCTACCGGGGCTACCCGCGGCTGGTCGGCGAGACCGGCGGCAAGGACTTCGTGGTCGCGCACACCAGCGCCGACGTGGACGCCCTGCACACCGCGCTGATCCGGGGCGCCTACGAGTACCAGGGCCAGAAGTGCTCGGCCGCCTCGCGGGCGTACATCCCGCGGTCGATCTGGGAGGGTGGGCTGCGCGACCGGCTGGCCGCCACCGCCGACTCGCTCACCTACGGCGACGTCACCGACTTCAGCAACTTCGGCGGCGCGGTGATCGACGACAAGGCGTTCGGCCGGCACACCGCCGCGCTGGACCTGATCAAGGGTGACGACACCTGCAAGATCCTGGCCGGCGGCACCGCCGACGACTCGGTCGGCTACTTCGTCCGGCCGACCCTCTTCGAGTGCTCGGACGCCGCGCACGAGACCTTCACCACCGAGTACTTCGGGCCGATCCTCGGGGTGCACGTCTTCGACGACGCCCGCTTCGACGAGGTGGTCCACCAGGCCGAGTCGATCGCGCCGTACGCGCTGACCGGGTCGATCTTCGCGACCGACCGCCGGGTGGTCGACCAGGTGGCGGAGAAGATGCGGTACGCGGCCGGCAACTTCTACATCAACGACAAGCCGACCGGCGCGGTGGTCGGGCAGCAGCCGTTCGGCGGCGCCCGGGCCAGCGGCACCAACGACAAGGCGGGCTCCTGGCACAACCTGGTCCGCTGGATGTCGCCGCGGACGATCAAGGAGACCTTCGTCCCGCCGACCGAGCACGGCTACCCGCACATGGGATGACCTGCGAAACGGTCGCCGGTGGCGCACTCAGCGTCACCGGCGACCGGCCGGCCGGGCGAGGTTCGCCCGTCCCCGGCGGACTGTCGTCGGCCGACAGTGCACATCGGACCAGCCAACGGGTGGCGAAAACGGCAAATCGTGGACGCCGGGTCCGACAAAGTGGCAGCTTAGAGGGCATGGCGGAATCCGGAGTCAACCCGACGGCGGCGGCCCTGCTGGGCCTGCTGCACGACGGCCCGATGACAGGCGGCCAACTCATGGCCGCCGCCGAGCGCCGGTTGGCGCCGTACTGGTCGATGACCCGCAGCCAGGTCTACCGGGAGCTTCCCGTCCTGGCCGAGAAGGGTCTCGTGCGGCTCGGCAAGCCCGGGCCGCGGTTGAGCCAGCCGTACGCGATCACGGCGGCCGGGAAACGGACATTCTCCCGCTGGCTGGCGGAGAACCCGGGCCGGGACACGATCCGTAACCCGATAGCGCTACGGATCGCCTTCGGCAACCTGCACTCGGCGAGCCAGCTCAAGAACCTGTACGCCTCGGCGAACGAGTACCACACCGAGGCCCTGGCGGCGGTGCGGGAGCAGGTCAAGAACGCCAAGAAGGAAGGCGACAACTACGACGCCAGCGCGCTGGAGTTCGCCGTCGCCTACCACCGCGCCGCGCTGTCCTGGCTCAAGAGCGCCCCGGTCGGCTGACCACCTGCGCCGGACCGGCCAGCATAGGCAGTAGGCTTGTCTGTCGTGACCGCTGCCGATTACGCCGAACAGCTCAAGGAACTCGACGCCACCCTGCGCAACATCGAGGCCGTGCTCGACCTCGACAAGCTGCGCGAGCAGAAGGCCCGCCTGGAGCAGGAGGCCTCCGCGCCGGACCTGTGGGACGACCAGGCCAAGGCGCAGGCGGTGACGTCGCAGCTGTCGTACGTCAACGGCGAGATCTCCAAGCTCGGCACCCTCCGCTCCCGGCTCGACGACGCCGGGGTGCTCCTGGAGCTGGCCCAGGCCGAGTCCGACCCCGGCACGCTCGCCGAGGTCGAGTCGGAGATCACCGGGCTGACCAAGGCCATCCAGGAGATGGAGGTCCGCACCCTGCTCTCCGGCGAGTACGACTCCCGGGAGGCGCTTGTCGCCATCCGGGCCGGCGCCGGCGGCGTGGACGCGGCGGACTTCGCCGAGATGCTGCTCCGGATGTACCTGCGCTGGGCCGAGCGGCACGGCTACCCGACCGAGGTCTACGAGACCTCGTACGCCGAGGAGGCGGGCCTCAAGTCGGCCACCTTCACGGTCAAGGTGCCCTACGCCTACGGCACGCTCAGCGTGGAGTCCGGCACCCACCGGCTGGTCCGGATCAGCCCGTTCGACAACCAGGGTCGCCGGCAGACCAGCTTCGCCGGCGTCGAGGTGCTGCCGGTGGTGGAGCAGACCGACCACATCGAGATCCCCGAGAACGAGATGCGGATCGACGTCTACCGCTCCTCCGGCCCGGGCGGGCAGAGCGTCAACACCACCGACTCGGCGGTCCGGATCACCCACATCCCGACCGGCATCGTGGTCACCTGCCAGAACGAGAAGTCCCAGCTGCAGAACAAGGCCTCGGCGCTGAGGGTGCTCCAGGCCCGCCTGCTGGAGCGCAAGCGGCAGGAGGAGCAGGCCAAGCTCCAGGGCCTGAAGACCGACGCCGCCGGCTCCTGGGGCGACCAGATGCGCTCGTACGTTCTGCACCCTTATCAGATGGTGAAGGATCTGCGGACCGAGCAGGAGACGGGCAATCCGTCCGCGGTCTTCGACGGCGAACTGGACAGCTTCATCGAGGCGGGTATCCGCTGGCGGAAGCAGCAGCAGATCACCGCTGACAGCGCGTGACCGACCTCGGACGCAGCGCGTCATCGATCTCTGCCTGACCGGCTGAATCGACGACGCGACCCGCTTCGGAGGGGCGGGGGGCTTGGCTCTCCGGTTACACCGCGTAGACTCTCGACCCGTGATTCAGCTTGAGCAAGTGACGAAGACGTACCCGAAGGCGTCCCGGCCTTCGCTCGACAACGTGTCCGTCTCGATCGAGAAGGGCGAGTTCGTCTTCTTCATCGGTCCATCCGGCTCCGGCAAGTCCACGATCATCAAACTGCTGCTGCACGAGGTCACCCCCAACAAGGGGCGGGTCGTCGTCAACGGCAAGGACGTCACGTCGATGCGTTCCTGGAAGCGACCCCACTTCCGGCGTTCCATCGGCTGCGTCTTCCAGGACTTCCGCCTCCTGCCGAACCGCACGGCCTACGAGAACGTGGCCTTCGCGCTGGAGGTGATCGGCAAGACCAAGGCGGTCGCCCGCCGGGTCGTCCCCGAGGTGCTGGAGCTGGTCGGTCTCGGTGGGAAGGAGCACCGCTACCCCCACGAGCTCTCCGGTGGTGAGCAGCAGCGGGTCGCGGTCGCCCGGGCGTTCGTGAACCGGCCGCTGATCCTGCTGGCGGACGAGCCCACCGGAAACCTGGACCCGGACACCTCGATCGAGATCATGCGCCTGCTGGACCGGATCAACCGCACCGGCACGACCGTCGTGATGGTCACGCACGACTCCAACATCGTGAACCAGATGCGCCGCCGCGTCGTCGAGATCGAGAGCGGCCGCATCGTGCGCGACCAGGCCCGCGGCGTCTACGGCTGAGCCGCTGACGACTCGCCGAACCTGACGACGAACACCTCACGCCGGAGAGCCGGAGGAATATCCCGATGCGGATGAAGTACGTCCTGTCCGAGGTACTGGTCGGACTGTGGCGCAACGTCACCATGACCCTCGCCATGATCATCACCATGGCGGTGTCGCTGTTCATGCTGGGCGGCAGTGGCCTTCTGTACCAGAAGGTCGGCGACATGAAGGACCTCTACTACGAGAACGTCCAGGTCTCGATCTTCCTCAAGACCGACGTCAACGAGCAGCAGCGGACCGACCTCGAGACCAAGCTCAATGCGGACCCGCTGGTCAAGGACGTCGATTACGTCGACAAGGCGGAGGCGTACAAGCGCTTCCAGCAGATGTACGCCGACGCCCCCGACCTGGTGAACGCGGTCAAGCCGGACCAGCTCCCGGAGTCGTTCCGGCTCACGCTGAACAACCCGGAGCAGTACAAGCAGATCTACGACGAGTACAAGACCTCCGAGGGCATCGACACGATCGTCGACCAGAGCAAGCTGCTCGACAAGGTCTTCGGCGTGCTCAGCGGCTTCCAGAACGGCGCGCTCGCCATCGCGATCGTGATGGCCGTCGCCGCCCTGCTGCTGGTCGCCAACACCATCCAGGTTGCCGCGTACAGCAAGCGGCGTGAGGTCGCGGTCATGAAGCTGGTCGGCGCCTCCAACTGGTTCATCCAGGCGCCGTTCGTGCTGGAGGCGGTGGTCGCCGGTCTGATCGGCTCGGTCCTCGGCCTGATCGCGTTGATCGCCTTGAAGACCCTCGCGGCGGGGAGTTCGATGGCGGCCCTGGAGGGCCTGATCACCCCGATCTCCTGGTCCGAGATCTTCCTGACCTTCCCGCTGATGGCCGCCGTCGGTGGCCTGGTCAGCGCGGTCACCGCCTGGGTCACGCTCCGCTTCTACCTGCGGGTCTAGCTCCCACCGCACGGCTCTCCGGGGACCCTCCCGCGCGGAATAAACCGCGCGGGAGGGTCCTTGTGTTTCCGGTAGCATGATCCGCGCTCCGCGATCGGAAGGGAGGTGGCGCCGATGCCACGGGAAAAGGGTCGCAAGGTGGTCGCCTCCAACAAGAAGGCGCGGCACGACTACGCCATCCTCGACACCTACGAGGCGGGCATGTCGCTGACCGGCACCGAGGTCAAGTCGCTGCGGGCCGGGCGGGCGTCGCTGGTCGACGCGTTCGCCCAGGAACGGGACGGCGAGCTCTACCTGCACGGCATGCACATCCCGGAGTACACCCAGGGCACCTGGACCAACCACGAGCCCCGGCGCACCCGGAAGCTGCTGCTCAAGCGGTTGGAGATCGACCGGCTGATCGGCAAGACCAAGGAGAGCGGTCTCACCATGGTTCCGCTCCAGGTCTACTTCTCCGACGGCTGGGCGAAGGTGGAGATCGGCCTGGCCCGGGGTAAGAAGTCCTACGACAAGCGCCAGGACCTGGCCAAGCGGGACGCCGACCGGGAGATCGCCCGGGCGGTGGGCCGGCGCGGCAAGGGCATGAGTGAGTGAAACTTCCGGTTTGTCCGGGTGTCGGCTTCCGGCCGGCCTCGGAATGAATCCGGTTGCGCCAGGCGTTAGGCTTGGTGATGCTGCCGACAGGGGCAGCCCGTCGAGGGGGTGACTGGTTTCGACTTCGTACGTTGCGGCAGGGGAAGCGAGCCGAGGAAGCCGACGTCGTCTCGAGAATCGTTCGTCGGAAACCAATAAGCGCCAAGAACAATCGCGCTGACTTCGCTCTCGCCGCCTGAGGCGAGTAGCAAGTCTGTCGGCCTGGGAGCGCCTTCGACCCAGTTAGCCGGCATCAGCTAGAAGGCTGGCCAACCGGACCCGGTCGCGGGGTCCGTGCGGCGAGATCAATCAGCGACTGGGCCCGTCACACCGACTCGCTCGCGTGATCGGAGGGGCCGAGTAGAGGCACAGCGAGCTGCGCTCGGAGAAGCCCTGACAAGGCGGCGAAGGACCCGGGTTCGATTCCCGGCACCTCCACCACCTGACCTGTGCGCCCCGGTCCACCCGGACCGGGGCGCACAGTCGTCTCCAGGGTCCTTGTGCCGGCGCTCTAGGCTGCCGCCTGTGACGAACGAGCGGATCCGACTCTCCGTCGGCGCGGCGTCCGGCCAGCGCGCCGTGGCCGCCGTGGTGGGTGTCCTGTTCAGCGCCTTCGGCGCGGCATTCGTGCTGCTGCCGGTGGTCGCCGACGACCTGCTGCGCCGGGTCACCGGCTTCGGCGACCCGGTTCCCTCGTACGACGACGTCCGGGACCTGCCGCCCGAGCTGCTCCCGCCCGACCTGCACGACGGGGCCACGGCCGCGCCCGCCCCGCTGCGCTACGCCGGACTCTGCGGGCTGCCGTTCCTGCTGCTCGGGCTCTACCTGGTGCTGCGGGTGTTGCGCACGGCCGCCTGGCTGGACGGGACCCGGGCCTCGGTCCGCGGCGCGTTCGGCACCCGTACCGTCGACCTGGCCACCGCCGAGGTGCGCGGCGGCGCGGTCGCCCAGCGGGTCGGTGACGACGGGGTGGTGCGGGTGCCGACGCTGATCGCGCGGGACCGGGACAGCGGACGCCGGGTCACCATCCCGCTGCAAGGCCCGGGGCTGGGCAACCTGCCCCCGTACGAGCTGCGGGCGCTCGCCGACGCGATCACCGCGGGCCGGCCGGACCAGGGCCGGGACGGCGACGCGCACTCCCTCGCCGGTCACCTGCGCAGCATGGCCGGCAATCCGCTGGGGCTGTAGGGGCTGGTGGGACCGCTGGGACGGATGGGGCAGATGAGCCGCCGGCCGCTCCTGGACAGGTCGGGAACCCGGGTTCACCATCGCTGTACGCGGTAGCGCAGCAGTGCGGGAGGTGCCATGGTCACCAATCCGATCCAGCAGCCGTCCACCGTCACCGCCGTGCCCCGGCCCCGGCCCGCCGTCCCCGGCGACGTGCGCGCCCTCGCCCGGGCGCTCGCCACGGCCCCGGCCGAGCCGCGCTGGCGGGAGCACCTGATCGGCCGGCTCGGCCCGCTCGGGCAGGGCTTCGCCGAGCACGTCCGGGTCACCGAGGGGCCGGCCGGCCTCTACGCCGAACTGCTCCACCAGGCGCCCCGGCTGGACCGTGGCGTACGCCTCCTGGCCGGCGAGCACACCGCCATCGTGGCGGCGATCGCCGCGCTCCAGCACGCGGCGCGGCTCCCCGCGGTGCCCGCCGAGGAGCTGCGGGAGCAGGCCCGGAACCTGCTGCGGGCGCTCGACCGGCACCGGCAGCGCGGCGCGGACCTGCTCTGGGAGGCGTACCAGGCCGACCTGGGCGGGGAGGACTGACCGGGGAACCGGCCGGGGGAGCGTCGCGTCCAACCGGCATGCGTCGCTCTCTCGCCCTCCTCGGGCTACCGCTCCTGGTCCTGGCCGGCTGCGCCGCGCCCGGCGCCGACCCGGCCGGCCCGTCGGCCGCCGGCCCGAGCGGTCCGGCGGCCTCCGGTCCCGACCACCGCTGGGAGGCGTTCGGCCAGCGAGCCACCGAGGTGGCCGACGCGTGGCGCCCCGGCCCCGCCTGGCGCAGCGGGTACGTGCCGCTCGACGACGCCACCGTGCTGGCCGGCGACCCCGGCTTCACCGACGAGACGAAGCAGGCCTTCCTCAACGGCTGGTACCGGGACCAGATCGACCTGCCGAGCACCCGCCCCGCCGACGGGACGATCCGCTTCCCCGACGGGACGCTGCGTGTCCCGCTGGTCAGCGCCGCCGACGCGTACGCCCAGCTGGACCAGGGCGACCCGCCCCCGTGCGAGGGCCGGCCCTCGACGCCGGGGCCGCGGCGGCCGAAGGGCGGCCCGACCATCGAGCCCGGCCCGGACGGCTGGGCCGCCACCCAGGCGCCCAGCCCGTGCATCCCGCTGACAGTCACCGGAGTGACGCTGGGCAGCGCGATGGTGCGTACCAGCCGGGGCGAGGCCAGCGTGCCGGCCTGGCTGTTCACCGTGGAGGGGCTCCGGGCGCCGGTGGCCCGCCTCGCCGTGGCGCCGAGCGCGGTCGGGACCGCGCCGGAGGGCGTCGCGCCGAGCCGCCCGGCGGACGACGGTGTGGTCGGAGCGATGGACCTGCAGGCGGTGAACGGGAACCGGGTCGAGTACCGGGTCGGCACGGGGGCCTGCGACGGGGAACCGACCCCGCTGGTGCTGGAGCGGGACGACGTGGTGGTGCTCGGGGCCGGGGTGGTCCGCTCGACCGGTCCGTGCACGATGCAGCTCGTGATGAAGCCGGTGAGCGTCACGCTGAAGGCGCCCCTCGGCGACCGGACGGTGCTCGACGTGGCCAGCGGCAGCCCGCTCCTCGTGCGCCGCTGACCCGCTAGAGGATCCGCGGCACGTCGGTGCTGATCGGCACCGGCAGCACGGTCGGCCGGTCGGCGGCGAGCGCGGCGTCCAGCGCCGGCCCGAGCCGCTCCGTCGACTCCACCACCTCGGCCGCGCAGCCGTAGCCGCGCGCCACCGCGGCGACGTCCAGCCCGGGCAGGTCCAGCGCCGGCACCCCGGGCGTGTGCTTCAGCTCCGCGAACGCCTTGAGGATCGCGTACTGCTGGTTGACCGGGACCACGACGGCGAGCGGCAGGCCGAGCTGCGCGGCGGTCCACAACGACTGCACCGAGTAGTGGAACGAGCCGTCGCCGACCACCGCGACCACCGGCCGGCCGCGTCCGGTGTCCCGCTCGGCCAGGGCGATGCCCACCGCCGCCGGCAGGCCGAACCCCAGGCCGCCGCTGGCCATGGTGAAGTACGACCGGGGCCGGCTGATGCGCAGCCGGCGGCGCAGCGCGGCCAGGTTGGACGGCGACTCCTGCACCAGCACCCCGTCGGCCGGCCACTGCCCGGCCAGCGCGGTGAAGAGGGCGTCCGCGCTCGGCGGGTCGGCGGGCTCGGCCGGCGCCGGGGCGTCCCGGGCCGGCGGCGGGGACCGGTCCGTCGGCGGCAGCAGCTCCACCAGCCCGTCCATGGCCAGCCGGGCGTCGCCGAGCAGGCTCTCCCCGACCGGGGCCCGGGCCGCCTCGTCCGGGTCGTCGGTGACGTGCAGCAGCCGGGCCTCGGCGGGCAGGTAGTCGCCCGGCACGTACGGGTAGTAGCGGAACACCGGGGCACCCACCACCAGCACGGTGTCGTGGCCGTGCAGCGCCTCGGCCAGGGGGCCGATCGCGTACGGCAGGACGCCCCGGAACTGCGGGTGGTCCTCGGGGAAGACGGCCCGCTCCGGCGCCGGCGCGGCCCAGACCGGGGCGGCCAGCCGTTCGGCCAGCGCCACGGCGGCCGGCCAGGCGTCCGCCCGGTCCACCGCCGCGCCGAGCACCAGCGCCGGCGCGCGGGCGGCGGCCAGCGTGGCGGCGAAGCCGCGCAGCCGGTCCGGGTCCGGCGCGATCCGGGTGGCCACGGTCCGCACCTGCGGTGGCGGGTCGGCCGGCCGGTTCCAGTCGTCCATCGGCAGGGAGAGGAAGACCGGCCCGGCCGGGGGCTGCACCGCCGAGGCGTACGCCCGCATGAAGGCCGCCGGGATGTCCTGCGCGCGGGCCGGCTCGTGGGCCCACTTCACGTACGGCTGGGTCAGCTCGACCGCCCGGGGGCTGGCCAGCCGGGGCTCGATGAGCAGCATCTCCCGGTTCTGCTGGCCGGCGGTGACGATCAGCGGCGTCTTGTTGTGCCAGGCAGTGACCAGGTTGCCCATGCCGTTGCCGGTGCCCGGGGCGGTGTGCAGGTTGACGTGCGCGGGACGGCCGGTGGCCTGCGCGTAGCCGTCGGCCATGGCCATCGCCGAGGCCTCCTGGAGCGCGTGCACGTAGCGGAAGTCGGCCGGGAAGTCCTGGAGGAAGGGTTCCTCGGTGGAGCCGGGATTGCCGAAGACGGTGGTCAGGCCCAGCTCGCGGAGCAGGTCGTAGGTCGTGTCGCGGACCGTTGCCATCGCCGGCTGCCTCCCGTCCCCCGCGCGTGCCGGAGACGGCCCGGTGATCAGTCCCCCGACCAGCCGAATCTATCGGGCCGAGGACGACTTTTCGGACGCTTCCCCGCGCTCAGGGCAACGGAAACGGGAGCTTGATCCCGTCCAGTGCCTGCCCGCAGGAGCAGTCCCGCTCGGCGGGCAACGCCGCGACCGCGTCCAGCAGCACCCCGCGCAGCCGGTCGGTGTTCTCCGCGAAGACCCGGAAGACCTCCTCCTGGGTCACCGACCCGCCCGCCTCGACCCCCGCGTCCAGGTCGGTGACCAGGGCGATCGAGGTGTAGCAGAGGGCCAGCTCGCGGGCCAGCACGGCCTCGGGGTGGCCGGTCATGTTGACCACCGTGCCGCCGATCGAGGCGAACCAGCGCGACTCGGCCCGGGTGGAGAACCGCGGCCCCTCGACCACCACCACCGTCCCGCCGTCCACCGCCGGCACGCCCCGCCCGGCCGCCGCGTCGAGCAGCGTCCGTCGCCCGGCCGGGCAGTAGGGGTCGGCGAACGACACGTGCACCGCGCCCTGGTCGTAGTAGGTCTGGGGCCGCCCGCTGGTGCGGTCGATGAGCTGGTCCGGCACCACGAACGTGCCCGGGCCCAGCTCGGGCCGGAGCCCGCCGACCGCGCACGGCGCCAGCACCTGGCGTACGCCCAGGGACCGCAGCGCCCAGAGGTTGGCCCGGTAGGGGATCAGGTGCGGCGGGTAGCGGTGGTCGCGCCCGTGCCGCGGCAGGAACGCCACCCGCCGGCCGGCCACCTCGGCGATGGTGACCGGATCCGACGGCGCGCCGTACGGCGTCTCCACCACGTGCTCGGTGGCGCCGTCGAGCAGGGCGTAGAGACCCGACCCGCCGATCACCGCCAGTTCGGCCGTAGCCGCCATCCGGCCCTCCCTCGATCCGTCGCGATCACCCGCCGGTCAGACCTTAGCCAGCGGGCGGACCGCAGGCTATGGTGCCTTGCATGGCGTTGACAGCGCGGCTGGTCGCGGCGTACGGCTGACGGGTGTCGGACATGCAGGGTGAGGGACAGGCGATCGGTGGCCGAGCCATGGATTCCATGACCGGGCGGCTGCTGGTCGCGACGCCTGCGCTGAAGGACCCGAACTTCGACCGCACGGTCGTGCTGCTGGTTGCCCACGAGCCGGGCGGGGCCCTCGGCGTGGTGCTGAACCGGGCCACCGAGGTCCCGGTGGCCGACGTCCTGGGTGACTGGAGCGACCTGGCCCGCCACCCCGCGGTGCTCTTCGAGGGCGGCCCGGTGCAGCCCGACTCGGCGATCTGCCTGGCCCGGATGCGCCACCCGATCAAGCCGGTGAAGGGCTTCCACCGGGTCTCCGGCGCGGTCGGCACCATCGACCTCTCGGTCGACCCGGAGAAGCTGCGCGACGCCGTCGGCGGGATCCGGGTCTTCGCCGGCTACTCGGGCTGGGGCGCGGGGCAGCTGGAGCGGGAGATCGAGGACGGGTCCTGGTTCGTGCTCGACGCCCTCCCCGGCGACGCCTTCGTCGACCGGCCGGACGACCTCTGGCCCATGGTGCTGCGCCGGCAGGGCGGCATGATGGCGGCGGTCGCCCACTTCCCGCCGGATGTGGCCCTGAACTGAGTCACCGGCCGGGGGGACCCCCGCGAGATGACCATGCCGACCGGCGTGTGTATAGTTCTCTCCGTGCCCGGGCGACCGGGGACGACCGCAAGGGGCCGTGGCGCAGCTGGTAGCGCACCACACTGGCAGTGTGGGGGTCAGGGGTTCGAGTCCCCTCGGCTCCACCCAAGCGAAACGCCCTGGTGAGGGAGATTTACCCCCTACCAGGGCGTTTTCCATTTCACGTGCTCTTGGGCCGCTACATGCCAGAGCCGTGCCAGATCCCCAACGGGCCGACGATGAGCCTGTATCCCCAGCCCCATGACTGGATCAAAGCCCGCCAAGACTCAGGCATGGAGACCGGCAACCATGAGGACATGCACGCCGGCGAGCTGGAGACATCCCTGCTGCTTCACGTCGCACCGCACCTCGTTCGCGACGGCAATGAAACCGCGGATTGGCTAGCGAATGACCGGCCGCACCTACTGACGCTCGGCATGGCCGCATACACCACCAGCGGAGTCATCGGGCGTCCATCACTAGGCACCCGCGAAAAGGGCAAGGCGGCGTTGGAAAGCTTCGCCAGCTCCTTCTCAGAGCACCTGCGCGCGCACGGGCTCTAGCGGGGCTAATGGGTCCGCCGGCGGCTTGCCTCCTGCCTGACCGCATCCGTGAGATCCCGCCACGTGCCGGCCGATGTCTTCATCATCCGATCGACGATCAAGCGGGCGGATGCTTCATCCGGTCCGCGTACCTCCACCCGGAGCAGCCTAGTCGAACGTATGGACGACCGGCATGCCTCGCGCGGCCACCGCCCCCATGCTTGGGGCTTGCCGCGCGGACCCGGCGTGCCCCTCTCCTGCGCCGCGCTGCTCGGGCGCGGCGCTGCCGGCTGCCGGCTGCCGGCTGCCGGCGACGAACCTCCACCACTCTCCCCGCTATCCCGTCTGCGGCGGCCCCGGGCTCCCCGCTCTCCGCGCCAGCCGCAGAGCGACAGCGGCAGCGGCCGGCGCGCGCCCAGGCGGCGGCGCGTGCGGCCCGTTCAGGGCCGCCTTGAAGACGTACAGAAACTTTGAACACATCGCCGGCAGCCGGCCGGTTCGTACGTAGGAGCCGGCTCCGCAGCCGCTCAGGGTCAGGTCAACCGCTCACCTGGGAGGGGGAGGGGTGGCCGCCGGTGGCCATCTCCGACCCCGGGAGCCGGGTCCGTGCCGGGCGAGGTTGGGTCAACTGCGCCACGGTGGCGGTGTCCGCCGGGGGCGCGGTCCGTGACACGAGAGCCGACTCAGCCTGTTCCGCCAGTGTCCGTACCTGTGTCAAGGGCCGCTTGACGGGAGCGGGTCAACGGCACACGGGATGGGTTCAAGCCGGATGCGGTGGCCGGAAGATGCCCGCCGCGCATTAGAGCACGACCGGCCGAGAGCCAGGCATGAATTGCTGGGCCTGAAATCGGAATAGAGCCCTCGTCGCGTCGTCGGACGATTGAGATAAACGCCCCCTCCGATCGGCCTCCAACCATCGCCCCATGAACAATGAATGGCTTGAGCTCCTCGGGTTGAGGAGGCACTTTCACAAGGATGATTGATCCGTTCGATTCGACTTCAACAGCTCCTACTTCAAGCCCGTCAATCGGTGGGTAGACCCGTCTATCAATTGTCGACCTATATCGTGAAGGTGCGTTCTTCGGAGCGTTGCGGACGGGGGTAATTCGCGATATCACTTCCTCGCCCCGAATTCGCTTGGTTCGCATTCCGATTACAAGAACCCCGCCCTTTTCGGCGTTTGCGAACCTGGCCACATCCTGGGCCAATTCAATCTTTCCGGCCTCGTCGTCGAGTGTGTACCCCTGTGACTTCACTTCGAGCGTTGCAGATTCAGGCTGACCAACCAGCACGTTGAACTTGCCTGAACGCAGAAGGTCCCAAAGCGCTTGGAATTGCGGACTGTCGCGACCCTCAAGAGCGCGCATCAGGTCCGAGAGTTCGTCTGCCAACGAAAGGGCCTGCCCGACAGTCCTGCCCCGACGGTCGATGTCGACACGAATATGCCAATGGCAGTACTTGTCGACTCCCTCGGGCTCAACGTCTCTGAGGCTCGCCGAGTATCGTTGCAAAAGGTGGGTTACCGATGTGGCGATCTCGTACGGTTCTAGGTCCGCCTCAAGGTATTCGCTCAATTCCAAAACCAGGCTTCGTGACTCCATCAAATTGATTGTGTAGGCTGAATAAGGGATGAAATCCTCGTGGATTAGCTCCGGCTCAACCTCAGTGAGGTAAAGCGAAAGAACGGGAAGATCTCGTCCCGGGAGGCGCTCCGGGAACATTCCATGATTCTCGGCGGCGGCGATGAGTGCGCGCCTAAGGGATGCAAGGGAAACATTTGCCACAGCGTCGCGCTGGGCGACAAAATCTGCAGCACGATTTTGCTGCACCGTGAAGCCGTCGCTAGTGACTAATGCCTCGCGATACGGCTGCCAGTTTGGTAGGTAGCGGATTTGGCTCAATGGCACTTGCTCACAATGGCACGGTGCCGTCGTCTTGTCAGTCCACCGGTCGGATCGTTGCGCGGACGCCCAAGCTATCCGTCTGGGTTCGTCCGTGGACCCTTGCGCCGTCATTCGGCACCGGGTGGCCGGCCGGCGGCGCTCACGAGGGAGCGGCGTGCCAAATCCATGCCAGGTCGGTAGGTCGCGGCGGGTGATTGACGGGGAGTGGCGGGGAGAGTGACCGCCTGGCCGCAGGTCATGACCACCGCAGGCCAGGGCGATTCGAGAGAGCCCCCCTGGCAGTGTGGGGGTCAGGGGTTCGAGTCTCCTCGGCTCCACCCTTGAGCGATCAGGGCGTTCGTCAGAGATGACGGGCGCCCTTCGTGGTTTCCGGGCGAATTTCCTGGATCGGGACAATCTGGTCATCTGCGGACGACCGTCGCGGTTTGCCGAATCCCTAGCATCGGCTCATGACCGTAGATCTGTTCGCCGGCCTCCCCGTCCGCGACCACCGCACCGCGGCGGCCTGGTACGAGCGACTCCTCGGCGCCCCGCCCGCGTTCCTGCCGAACAACACCGAGGCGGTGTGGGAGCTGGCCGAGCACCGGTACCTGTACATCGAGGTGCGGCCCGAGCACGCCGGGCACGCCATGCAGACCGTCTTCGTCGACGACCTCGACGCCCGCCTCGCCGGGATGGCCGAGCGGGGCCTGACGCCGGCCGAGCGTGAGACCTACGACAACGGCGTCCGGAAGGCGATCTTCCGCGACCCGGACGGCAACGAGATCGGCTTCGGCGGCGGCCCGGCCTGAACGGGCCGGCCGGTGGAGGCGTCCGCCCGGCCCGGGGCGGACGCCTCCACCGGGACTCAGCGCGGCTGGTACGCCTTCGGCAGGCGCATGCCCCGCTCGGCCATGAGCTGCCGGACGCGGTTCGGGTAGTTGGTGATGATCCCGTCGACGCCCAGGTCCATCAGCGCCGCCACGGTGGCCGGGTCGTCGCAGGTCCACGGCACGACCTTCAGGCCGCGGGCGTGCGCGTCGGCGATCATCTTCGGGTCCGGGTAGAAGCGGAAGGCCGGGTCGGCGACCGTGCCGTTCTGCGGGAAACCGTAGTTGGGGGAGAGGGTGGTCACGCCGGGGATCTCGGCCGCCGCGCGGACGAAGTCGCCCCCGAAGTCGTCCGCGTCCAGGCCACCCAGCCAGGGCGAGGCGCCGGGCCTGCCGACCTGGAGAAAGTCGTAGTTGGTCAGTGCCACCAGCGGCCAGCGCGGCGCGAGCCGGTGCATCACCCGCAGCGCTCCCCAGTCGAAGGACTGGATGGTGACCTGGTCCTCGATGCCCGAGGCGCGGATCTCCTCGAACACCCGCCGGACGAAGAGCTCGCGCGGGGCGGTCTGCTCGGGCGCGCCGGCCTCGACCTTGGCTCGATGTTCAGCGTGAGCTGGTGGGCACGCCAGCTCCTGACCAGCTCCAGCACGTCCCGCAGTTCGGCCATCCGGACCCCGGCGATCTGCTCCTGCTCGGGGAAACCGGGCAGCTGCTGGTAGCCGCAGTCCATGGTCCTGATCTGGGCCAGGGTCAGGTCCTTGATGTACTTCCCGACGTACGGGTACTGCGGGTCGCCCGGGGTGACCGGGCCGGTGTCGCGGCACTTCTGCGCGCTGACCTGCCGGTCGTGCGTGACGACGACCTTCTCGTCCCGGGTGACCTGGGTGTCCAGCTCCAGCGTGGTGACGCCGAGCCGCATGGCCTTGGCGAAGCCGGCCAGCGTCTCCTCGGTGGTCAGCCCGATCCCGCCCCGGTGCGCCTGCAGGTCGAAGTGGGTCTTCTGCGGCAGCACGCCGGGACCGGCGGCGGGGGCCGCGTGGGCGGCCGTCGGCACGGCCAGCACCGCCCCGACGGCCAGCACCGTCATGAGCTGACGGACGGACATGGAAAAACCTCCGCTACCTCGGTGGACGTTCGCGCAGCCGAAGGTAGGTGCGGGGTCGGTGCCGGTTGTGGCCCTGACGTGAGGGGGCGGTGAACGTTCGCGGACGCCCCGGGTGCGCCGGTGGCCGGGCCACGGCGTCGCGCGGCCCGGCCACCGGCGTCACCGGCGGGACTTGGGCAGGTCGAACTGGTCGGCCCGGCGGCAGTCCTTCGGGCCGCCGATCGCATCCGGCCCGACCCGGTCGAGAGCCTGGCGGGCCCGGTGCCGGCCCAGGTTCCAGGCGTACCAGGGGTCGGGCTCCTCGAGGTCGTCGGCGATCCAGCTCAGCGTGCAGCGGCGTACCGGGTCGGGGAGTTCGGCCAGTGCCGGCGTGGCGTCGGCGGAGAGCGCCCGCAGGTACCAGGCGTCGATCTTGCCGGTCTGCTCGTAGCGGAGGATGTTGCGCTTCGCCGCGTAGTCCTCCGGGTTCAGCACCGCCAGGCCGAGCAGCATCGCCACGGCCAGCGCCACCGTGGTGCCCGGGATCCACCGGCCCTGCCAGCGCACGCCGGCCGCCAGGATCATCAGGAAGACCGCGCCGAGCAGCAGCTCGAACGCCATCACGAAGATCCGCTCGCCGGTGAAGCTGTAGACCTTCTGGTACGTCCACATCCGGGACAGCGCCGACACCACGATCACCACGCTCAGCGCGCTGAGCAGGCCCAGCAGGACGCGCAGCAGCGTGCGCTCGACCGGCCGCTCGCGGCTGGCCCAGCGGGTCACCCCGCCCAGCACGGCCACGGTCAGCAGGGTGACGAAGAGGAGCTGCCAGAAGCCGCTGCGGGCGTACTCGGAGTAGCTCAGCCCGGCGACCTTCTGCACGTGCCGCTCGCCGCCGAAGAGCACGGTGAACTGCACGATCACGAAGCCGGCGAAGAGTAGCGTCAGCGCCCCGATGGCCGGCGCCCACTCCAGCACGCCGAGCCGGCGGGTGCTCGGCCGGTCGACGGTGGACAGGTCGGGCGGGGCGGCCAGCGTGTAGACCGCCGCGACGGCGATCAGCCCGCCGACCGCGGCCAGGAAGATCCAGCGGAACACCGTACCGACGTTGACCTCGGGCACGATGGCGTTCAGCACCTCCGAGAAGGCCGCGTCGGCCGAGGAGAGCAGGCTGCCGAAGACCACCAGCACCAGCACGGTGGCGACCACCGAGCCGGTGACCTTGCGGACCGTCCCGGCCTCGGGACAGGCCGTGACGTGCCGACGCACCCAGGGCAGGCCGCGGAACGCCGCGAACGGCGCGGCGAGCAGGCCGAACAGGATCGAGCGGACCAGCCGGCCGCCGACGATCGCCAGGGTGGCGCAGCCCAGTGCCCCGAGCACGCAGAACGTCACCAGCCACCAGGCGTTGCGGAAGGCCAGCACGGCCAGCAGGACCAGCGCCGCCGCCGCCCACCCGCCGCGGATCAGTCGCTCGGCGCGGGGCAGCCCGGCGGTACGCCGGCGCACCGCGACCAGCACGCCGAGGGTCAGCGTGAGCCAGCCCAGGAACCAGCCGATGCCGACGCTGCTCAGCGGCACGAAGAACGCGGTGCCGAGCGCGCCGGCCAGCACCGCGAGCGGCACCGCCCGGCCGGTGGCCTGCTTCGGGCCCGGCCAGCGCGCGCCGAGGAACGAGGTCCGGGGCGTCCGCGGCCGGGGCGTCCAGACGGGCGCGGGCGGGTAGCCGCCCCAGGGCGGCGCCCCGTGCGCCGCTCCCGGATACGGCGGCGCGGCGACCGGCTGGATCGGACCTGCGGCGGGCGGCTGGGCCGGGCCTGCGGCGGGCGGCCGGACATCGGGTGTGGGCGCGGCGGGCGCCGTCGCAGCGGTGCGGGTCGTCGTCGCTTCGCCGGTGGGGGCCGCTGCCGTCGTGGTGCGGGCCGGTTCGTCCTTCGTGCCCGAGGTGGGCTCGGACCCGGTGCTGGACGGGGTGGGGACCGGCGTGCCGGCGCCGGTCGCCGTGCCGGCGTCGCCGTCAGCGGAAGCCGCCGCCCGCTCCTCGCCGCCCGCCGGCTGCCCGCCGGACGCCGTGCTGCCCGACACCCCGCCGATCCCCGTCGGCGTGGACTCGGCCGGGCCGGTCGGCGAGGCCGTGGGAGCGGACGCGGCCGGGCCGGCCGGGGTGGCTGTCGCGCCGCTCCCGGTCGAGCTCTCGACGGCCGGCGGAGTGGCCTGGGTGGGCACGCCCGGCGCGGGGACCAGCAGCCGCGGCGCGGTCGGCTGCCCGGGGACCGCCCCCGGCTGCCCCTCGGCCACCGGCACCAGCGGCACGAACAGCGCGTAGCCGCGCGTGCCGGGCGGCACGACCACCGGGATCGCCCAGGCCGGCTGCCCCTCCGGGCCGGGCCAGGGCACCGCGGGTGGCCCGCCCGCCACGTCAGGCACGACGAGCAGGTGCGGCGGGGCGTCGCTGGGGACGTCGCCGGCCACCGGGGGGCGCGGCGACTCTGGCGTCTGTGGCGGCTCGGACACGGCACGCTCCTTGATCACGGGGTGCCGTCACTGTAGGGCCCGACCCCGCTCCGCCGCCGCCCCGACCGTCCGTTCGGTCAACGGACCCGAGCCGGGTCGTGGAGTGCCGCACACCGGGGTGCCGATCGAACCTTTGCCGCCCCGCGGCCGTACCAGTGCGCGGGAGGTCGATGACATGGCCGTACGCCGCACGCTCGCCGCGCTCGCCGCCGTCGCCGCGACCCTGCTGCTCACCGGCGTGCCGGCGAGCGCGCACGGTGCCCCCACCAGCCCGTTGAGCCGGGCCGCGGCGTGCGGCCCGGAGGGTGGCCGGGCGGACACGCCGGCCTGCCGGGCCGCGATCGCCGCCGGGGCCGCCGTGCGGGAGTGGGACAACATCCGGGTGGCCCGCATCGACGGGCGGGACCGGGAACGCATCCCCGACGGGGAACTGTGCAGCGGAGGGCTGTCCGCGTACCGGGGGCTGGACCTGCCCCGCACCGACTGGCCGGCCACCACGCTCACCGCCGGGGCCCGGCACACCTTCCGCTACCGCACCACGATCCCGCACAAGGGCACGTTCCGGTTCTACGCCACCACCGCCTCATACGCCCCGACCCGACGGCTGACCTGGGCGGACCTGGACGAGAAGCCGTTCCTGACGGTCACCGACCCGCCGATCCGGGACGGCGCCTACCAGATGCCGGGGAAGCTGCCGGCCGGGCGCACCGGGCGGCACATCATCTACACGATCTGGCAGAACTCCAACACCCAGGACACCTACTACTCCTGCTCCGACGTGGTGTTCCGGTCGTCGTCCGGCGGGGCGGCGGCCCCGCCGCGTACGAGCCGGTCGGCGCCGCCCTCCCCGAGCGCGGCGGCTCCGCGTACCGTGCCGAGGGCCGCGACCGGCGGCGGGGCCGGCGACCCGGCGGCGGGGGTGCCGGTGGCGGCCGTGACCGACACCGGAGGCGTCCCCCGGCCGCTGGTGGTCGGCGCGGCGGCCGCGGTCACCGTGCTGCTCGCGGCCCTGGTGGCGCTGCGGCTGCGACGGGCCGGCAGCGTGCCGGCCGGCCGGCCGTGCGGGGTCCGCAACCACCGCGCCGGCCGCCGCCGGATCTGGTGACCGCCGGGCGTCAGCCCAGGTGGCGGTCGATCTCGGCCAGTTCGTCGACGTCGAGGTCGAGGTTGTCCAGGGCCGCGACGTTCCCCTCCAGCTGGGCCACGCTGCTCGCCCCGATGATCAGGCTGGTCATCCGGGGGTCGCGCAGCGCCCAGGCCAGCGCGAGCTGGGCCAGGCTCTGGCCGCGCCGCTCGGCGACCGCGGCGAGCCCGCGGATGGTGGCCATCTTCTCGTCGCTGAGGTCGCTCTCGTTGAGGAAGACGCTGGTCCGCACCCGGGAGTCGGCCGGGATGCCGCCCAGGTAGCGGTCGGTGAGCAGGCCTTGCGCCAGCGGGCTGTAGGCGATGCAGCCCGCGCCGGCCTGCTCCAGCGTGTCCAGCAGCCCGTCGGTCTCGGTCCAGCGGTTCAGCATCGAGTACGACGGCTGGTTGATCAGCAGCGGCGTGCCCAGCTCGCGGAGGATCTCGGCGGCCCGGGCGGTCTGCTCCGAGTTGTAGTTGGAGATGCCGACGTAGAGCGCCTTGCCGGAGCGCACGACGGCGTCCAGCGCGCCCATCGTCTCCTCCAGAGGGGTGTCCGGGTCGAACCGGTGCGAGTAGAAGATGTCGACGTAGTCGAGCCCCATCCGGCGCAGCGACTGGTCGAGCGAGGAGATCAGGTACTTGCGCGAGCCCCACTCGCCGTACGGGCCGGGCCACATGAGATAACCGGCCTTGCTGGAGATGACCAGCTCGTCCCGGTACGGCTTCAGGTCGGTGGCGAGCAGCCGGCCGAAGTTCTCCTCGGCGGCGCCGGGCGGAGGGCCGTAGTTGTTGGCCAGGTCGAAGTGGGTGATCCCGAGGTCGAAGGCGCGCCGGACGATGTCCCGCTGCCGCTCGTACGGACGGTCCGGCCCGAAGTTGTGCCACAGCCCGAGCGAGATGGCGGGCAGGCGCAGGCCGCTCCGGCCGCTGCGCCGGTAGATCATCGAGTCGTAACGGGCGTCGTTGGCGAGGTAGGTCACGACTGAAGACCCTAGCTCCGGCCGGAGTCCAGGTCGTAGCGGAGGCGGGGCAGCTCCCGGCCGGTGGACGGGGAGACGGAGGTGCCGGCCGGCGCGGCGCCGACGTGCCGGTAGAACGGTTCGGCGCCCGGGTCCGCTTCGATCCACACCGCCCGGGCCCCGGCGGCCCGGGCGGTGGCCACCGCGTGGTCGAACAGCGCCCGGCCCGCGCCGGTGCCGATCGCCGGCGGGTCCACGAAGAGCATCTCCAGCTCCACCTCGGGCAGGTTGCCGCCGAGGACCGCCAGGCCCACCGGCCGGCCGTCCCGCTCGGCCACCGCCACCGGCCGGTCGGCCACGTCGGTCGGGGTGAGGGTCAGCTCGGCCCGGCAGCGGGCCAGGAACTCCGCGTCGTACCCCCAGTGGGCCTTGGAGCGCAGCGCCAGCTCGGTCAGCTCGGCCGCCTCCTCGGGACGGGCGGGGCGGATACGGACGGTCATCCGGCCATTCTGCCGTGACGCCGGAACGGGCGTGCCGCTCCACCGGCTTGGGTAGCTTCGAGGCCATGCGCTACGTCCCGCTCGACACCCCCAAGCCGATCTCGAAGATCGGCCTCGGCACGTGGCAGTTCGGCTCGCGCGAGTGGGGCTACGGCCCGGACTACGAACGCCGGGCGGCGCAGATCGTCCGGCGGGCGCTCGACCTGGGCGTCACCCTCTTCGACACGGCCGAGATCTACGGCTTCGGCCGGAGCGAGCGGATCCTCGGCGCGGCGCTCCGACCACTCCAGCTCGGCGCGTCTGACGCCGCGCCGCGACCTGGAGCAGTCGTCGGCGACGACCGGGCGAAGGTCGTGGTGGCCAGCAAGGTCTTCCCGGTGCTGCCGCTCGCCCCGGTGGTGGAGCAGCGGGCGGTCGCCTCGGCCGCCCGGCTCGGCGTCACGGGCATCGACCTCTACCAGGTGCACCAGCCCCACCCGGTGGTCCCCGACACCACCACCATGCGGGGGATGCGCGCCCTGCAGGACGTCGGGCTGGTCGGCGAGGTCGGGGTCAGCAACTACGGCCTGCGCCGCTGGCGGTTCGCCGAGGCCGCGCTGGGCCGCCGGGTGCTGAGCAACCAGGTCCGCTACAGCATGATCGACCGCGGCCCCGAGGAGGACCTGATCCCGTACGCGGCGCAGGCGGGCCGGATCGTCATCGCGTACAGCCCGCTGGGGCAGGGCTTCCTCTCCGGCCGGTACGACGCCAGGACCCCGCCCGCCGGGGCGGTCCGGCGGGCCAACCCGTACTTCCTGCCGGAGAACCTGGAACGGGGCACCGACCTGATCGCCACCCTGCGCGAGGTCGCCGACGCACACGACGCCACACCCAGCCAGATCGCCCTGGCGTACCTGCTCCGCCACCCCACCGTGGTGGCCATCCCCGGCGCGTCGAGCGTGGAGCAGATGGAGCGCAACGCGGCCGCCGCCGAGATCGACCTGGCCGACGACGAGCACGCCGCGCTGGCCACCGCCGCCCACGCGTTCCGCCCGGTCACCGGGCTGGCCGCCGTACCCAAGATGATCCGCGCCCGCATCGGGAAGTGACCACCATGGACGACATCACCGCACTGATCCTCGACGACCACGCCGCCTTCCGGCGCGGCTTCGCCCGGCTCGACGACGCCCGCGACCCGGCCGAGCTGCTGGCGATCTGGGAGGCGCTCGCCCTGCACCTGGACATCCACGCCGAGGCGGAGGAGGCCATCCTCTACCCGCACCTGGTCCGGCACGGCGACGACGGCGAGGAGGAGACCGAGGACGCCGTCGGCGACCACAACAAGATCCGCGACGCCATCGCCGAGTCGAAGCTCCACGAGGTCGGCTCGGAGGCCTGGTGGGCGGCGGTCTGGCGGGCCCGCCGGGAGAACAGCGAGCACCTGGCCGAGGAGGAGGACGAGGCGCTGCCCGACTTCCGCCGGCACGCCGGCGTCGAGCTGCGGGCCGAGCTGGGGGCACGCTGGCTGACCTTTTACGGCGAGCACAAGAACGGTCGCAACCTGCCCTTCCGCGACAAGGACCCGGAGAAGTACGTCCAGGAGCACCGCTGACCCGATCTCCCCGTCGCGGGGGAGTCGGCGGGCCGCTCCCGGCGGCAGAATGGCCGGGTGACGGTCCGGGGTGTGCTGGCGCCGCTGGTGCGCGGGAGCACCTGGCGGCGCGCCGTGTTCCTGCTCCTCGGCGGGGTGCTCGCCCTGCCGTACGCGCTGCTCGCGGCGGCGTTCGCCCAACTACTCGGCAACGGCGAGGTGCCCCGCCCGGTCGGTGTCGGGTTGCTGCTGGTCGGCGTGCTGCTCGCCGCCGTGCCGGTGTTCCTCGCCGGCAGCCGGGCGCTGGAGATCGCTGCCGCGCGGGCGCTGCTCGCGGTGGACCTGCCCGAGCCCGTCCCGGGCCACCGGATCGACCGGGAGACCCGGCTGCGCGCCGCCCTCTGGATCGCCCTGCACCTGCTCACCGGCGCGCTGGTGCTGTTCGCGGCGATCAGCGTGCTTCCCCTGGGGCTGGTCTTCCTCGCCGGGCTGGCCGGCGTGGACACCGGCGCCACCGCCGACGACGGCTTCGGCCTGCTCGACCCGGGTCACCCGGTCGCGGCGGGACTGGCCGGGCTGGCCCTGCTGGTCGCCCTCGGGTACGCGGTCGCCGGGCTGGGCGCACTCGCCGCGTCGATGGCGCCCGTGCTGCTCGGCCCGGCGCAGGCCGAGCGGATCGCCGCCCTGGAGGCCCGGTCCGCCCGGCTGGCCGAACGCAACCGGCTGGCCCGCGAGCTGCACGACTCGGTGGGGCACGCGTTGACCGTGGCGACCCTCCAGGCCGGCGCCGCCCGCGAGCTGCTCGACACCGACCCGGAGTTCACCCGCCGGGCGCTGCGCGCCATCGAGGAGACCAGCCGCCGCGCCATGGACGACCTGGACCACGTGCTCGGGCTGCTGCGGGAGACCGACGACGGGCGGGCGCCCGTGCCCACCGCGCCGCAGGCCACCCTGGACGGGCTGGACCGGCTGGTCGCCGACACCAGGGCCGCCGGCCTGGCCGTGGAGTCCCGGGTCAGCGGGGCGCTGGGCGAGCTGCCCGCCGTCGTGTCCCGGGAGGGTTACCGGATCGTGCAGGAGGGGCTGACCAACGCGGCCCGGCACGGCCGGGGACCGGTGCGGCTGCGGGTGGCCGTACCCGCCGGTCGCCTGGAGATCGAGTTGGTCAACGCGCTGCGCGGCACCACCGGGCCGGGTGGCGGCGGACGCGGCCTGGACGGCATGCGGGAGCGGGTGCTGCTGCTCGGTGGGCAGCTCACCGCCGGCCCGGAGGGCGACCGGTGGCGGGTCCGGGTCACCCTGCCGGGGCCGAGGGGGGAGACCGGGTGACCATCGACGTGCTGATCGTCGACGACGACGAGCTGATCCGGGTGGGCCTGCGGGCGATCGTGGACGCCCAGCCGGATCTGCGGGTGGTCGGCGAGGCCGCGGACGGCGCCGAGGTGCCGCCGCTGGTGGCCCGGCTGCGCCCGCGGGTGGTGCTGATGGACGTCCGGATGCCGGCCATCGACGGCATCCAGGCCACCCGGCGGCTGCTGGCCGCCTCCGCCGACCCGCCCCGGGTCCTGGTGGTCACCACGTTCGCCAACGACGAGTACGTCTACGAGGCGCTGCGCGCCGGGGCCAGCGGCTTCCTGCTCAAGCGGGCCCGCCCGGCCGAGGTGGTGGAGGCGATCCGGGTGGTGGCGGCCGGCGAGTCGCTGCTCTTCCCGGCGGCGATCCGACGGCTCGCCGGCGCGTACGGCGGCCGGCGCTCCGACGGGCTCCGGGCGGCCCGGCTCACCGAGCGGGAGGCGGAGGTGCTGCGGCTCATGGCCGCCGGCCTGTCCAACCCGGAGATCGCCGACCGGCTGGTGGTGGGCGTGGAGACGGTCAAGACGCACGTCGGCAACGTGCTGGCCAAGCTCGGGGTGCGCGACCGGACCCAGGCGGTGATCGCCGCGTACGAGTCGGGTTTCGTGGTGCCGACCGGCTGACCGCTCCCTCCCGTGGGGGAGGCGGTCCACCCCGGCGCGGGAGGGATCCGGGGCCCGTCCGGCCGAGGCTGAGGGCATGACGACAACCACTGTTTCCCCACCCCGCCGGGCCGCTCGGACGCGGCTCGACCTGGCCGCCCCGCTCGCCGCCGCCTGGCTCGGCGGCTGGGGCGTGCTCGCCCTGCTCTCGACGCTGACCGGCGCCGGCTACCCGTTCGGGCCCAACGACCCGCACGGCGGCGACGGCAGCCTGCTCCGGCTGCTGCCGGTGGAGGTCGGCGCCCCGCTCTTCGCCGGGGTGCTGCTGCTCGCGGCGGTCGCGGCGCTCGCCATGAGCGGCCCCGCGACGGTACGCCGGCCCGGCCTGCCCCGCGCGCTGCTGCTCGGCTACGGCTGGACGGTCGTGTTCGCGCTGACCGTGGTCGTTCCCGACGCCCGGGTGCTGGTCGTGCTCGGCTACCTGCCGATGCTGATCATCGGCGCGCCGTTCGGCTGGCCGCCCGTCGACTACGGGCACATCTTCGACTGGCCGCTGGCCGCCCGGTGCGCCGCGCTCGTCGGCGGGCTCCTGCTGGCCGGGGCACTGCTGCTCTGGCAGCGACGGACCGCCGGCGCCTGCCCGGCCTGCGGGCGGGACGACGACGAGCGGGGCTGGACCTCGCCCGCCTCGGCCGCCCGCTGGGGGCGCTGGGCCGCCTGGATCGCCGCCGTCATCCCGTTCAGCTATGCGCTCACCCGGTTCGCCTGGGCGGCCGGCATCCCGCTGGGCATCTCCCCGGAATTCCTCGCCGAGATGCAGGAGACCGGGCTGGTCTGGGCCGGGGCCGGACTGGGCGGGTTCGCCACCGTCGGGGCTGTCCTCACGCTCGGGCTGATCCGTCCCTGGGGCGAGCGGTTCCCCCGGTGGCTGCCGGGGCTGGCCGGCCGTCGGGTGCCGATCCGGCTGGCGGTCGTCCCGGCCACACTGGTCGCGGTCGCTGTGACGGCGGCCACCCTGGGGCTGCTCAGCCAGCCGGAGTTCTGGCAGATCGGTCACGAGTTCAGCCTGGCGTCCGCGCCGATGCTCCTCTGGCCCCTCTGGGGAGTGGCGCTCGGGGCGGCCACCCTGGCGTACCACCTGCGGCGGCGGGGCGCCTGCGCCCGCTGCGGGCGGCCCGAACCCCGTCGGTGACGGTCCGGCCGTTCTGGAAGGCGGCGCGCGGTCACCCGGCCGAGATAGCGTGGGTCGGGTGACTGCGCCCAACCAGGTTCCCCCGGTCCCGCCCGCCGACCTGCCCGGCACGCTCGGCGAGCTGCGGGCCGCCGGCCATCACTACCGCACGGTCAAGCAGGAACTCCGCGACAACCTCCTCGCTCGGATGCGCGCCGGCGAGGAGCGCTTCCCCGGCATCGTCGGCTACCAGGACACGGTGCTGCCCGAGGTCGAGCGGGCCCTGCTCGCCGGCCACGACATGGTGCTGCTCGGCGAGCGCGGCCAGGGCAAGACCCGGCTGATCCGCTCGCTCGGCGCGCTGCTCGACGAGTGGACCCCGGTGATCCCCGGCTCGGTGCTCAACGAGCACCCCATGCACCCGCTCACCCCGGCGTCCCGCACCCTGGTCGCCGAGCGGGGCGACGAGCTGCTGATCGGCTGGCTGCACCGCTCGATGCGCTACGGCGAGAAGCTCGCCACCCCCGACACCAGCGTCGGCGACCTGATCGGCGACGTCGACCCGATCCGGCTCGCCCAGGGGCGCACCCTCGGCGACCCCGAGACCATCCACTTCGGGCTGGTGCCCCGCACCAACCGGGGGGTCTTCGCCGTCAACGAGCTGCCCGACCTGGCCGAACGGATCCAGGTGGCGCTGCTCAACGTGCTGGAGGAGCGGGACATCCAGGTCCGCGGCTACCAGCTCCGGCTGCCGCTGGACCTGCTCCTGGTGGCCAGCGCCAACCCGGAGGACTACACCAACCGGGGCCGCATCATCACCCCGCTCAAGGACCGCTTCGGCGCGGAGATCCGTACCCACTACCCGCTCGACCTGGAGCTGGAGCTGGCCCTGATCCGGCAGGAGGCCGACCTGGTCGCCACCGTCCCGGAGCACGTGCTGGAGGTGCTCGCCCGGTTCGCCCGCGCCGTCCGCGAGTCGCCGTCGGTGGACCCGCGTTCCGGCGTCTCCGCCCGGTTCGCCATCGCCGCCGCCGAGACCGTCGCCGCCGCCGCGCTGCGCCGCGCCGGCCTGCTGGCCACCTCCGCCCAGGAGGCCCCGGTCGCCCGCGTCGGCGACGCCGTCTCGGTGACCTCCACGCTGCGCGGCAAGGTCGAGTTCGAGAGCGGCGAGGAGGGGCGGGAGATCGAGGTCCTCGGCCACCTGCTGCGGACCGCCACCGCCGAGACGTTCCGGGCCCGGCTGGCCGGGCTGGACCTCTCCGGGTTCACCGCGCTGGTCGCCGAGGGCGGCGAGATCGAGACCGGCGAGCTGGTCTCCTCGGCCGAGCTGCTCCGCCAGGTCGGCACCGTGCCCGGGCTGGCCAAGGTGCTCGACCGGCTCGGCCTCGGTGACGCGCCCACCCGCGAGGAGGCCGCCGCCGGGATCGAGTTCGCCCTGGAAGGGCTGCACCTCACCCGCCGGCTGGGCAAGGACGTCACCGAGTCCGGGCGCACCGTCTACGGCGGCCGGGGCTGACCGTGGCCGGCAACCGGTTCCGGTACGGGCAGTGGCGCGGCGGGCCCGACCCGCTCGCCCCACCGTACGACGTACGCGCCGCGGTGGATTCGGTCGGCGGGGAGGTTCTCGCCGGCGGCAGCCTGCGGGAGGCGCTGCGTGACCTGCTGCGGCGCGGCCCGCAGGGGCGCGGCGGCCTGGACGACCTTGCCGCCCGGGCCCGCCGGCTGCGCCGGGAGGCGCTGCGCCGGGGCGACCTCGACGGCGCGGTGACCCGCGCACGGGCGCTGCTCGACCAGGCCCTCGCCGCCGAGCGGGAGGAGCTGCGCGGGCGGGACGGCGACGACGCCCGGTTCGCCGAGGCGGTGCTGGACAACCTGCCCCGCTCGACCGCCCGGGCCGTCGAGGAGCTGTCCGGTTACGACTGGGCCAGCGACGAGGCGCGGCAGAGCTACCAGCGGATCCTCGACGGGCTGCGCGGCGAGGTGCTGGAGCAGCGCTTCGCCGGCCTGCGGGACGCGGCGCGGGCCGCCGCCGACCCGGCCGCCCAGCGGCAGCTCGCCGAGATGATGCGCGACCTCAACGACCTGCTCGCCCGGCACGCCCGCTCCGAGGACACCACCGACACCTTCGCCGAGTTCATGCGCCGGCACGGCGAGTTCTTCCCGGAGCGGCCCAAGGACGTCGACGAGCTGATCGACGTGCTGGCCCGCCGGGCGGCGGCCGGGGAGCGGCTGATGCGGTCGCTGTCGGACCGGCAGCGCGAGGAACTCGCCGGGCTCATGCGCCAGTCCCTCGGCGAGCAGCTGGCCGGGGAGCTGTCCCAGCTCGACGCCCACCTGCGGTCGCTGCGCCCCGACCTGAACTGGCAGCGCGGCGAGCGGGTCCGGGGCGACCAGCCGCTCGGCTACGGCGAGGCCACCGGCGCGCTCGGCGAGATCGCCGAGCTGGACGAGCTGCTCGACTCCCTCGACCAGGACCACCCCGGCGCCACCCTGGACGACGTCGACGTCGAGGCGGTCTCCCGGACGCTCGGCCGGGACGCCGCCGACGACGTACGCCGACTGCAGGAGCTGGAACGCGAGCTGCGCCGGCAGGGCTGGGTGACCCGGGACGCCGAGGGGCTGACGCTCAGCCCGAAGGCGCTGCGCCGGCTCGCCGGCACCGCCCTGCGCCGGGTCTTCGCCGACCTCACCGCCGGCCCGCGCGGCCAGCACGACCTGCGCGCCGCGGGCGCGGCCGGCGAGGTGAGCGGCGCCTCCCGGCAGTGGGAGTACGGCGACGAGCAGCCCCTCGACGTGGTGCGTACCCTCACCCGCGCGATCCGGCGGGCCGGCCCCGGGGTGCCGGTGCAGCTCGCGGTCGAGGACTTCGAGGTGGTGGAGACCGAGCGGCGGGCGTCCGCGGCCGTGGCGCTCTGCGTCGACCTGTCGTATTCGATGATCTCCCAGGGGCGCTGGGGGCCGATGAAGCAGACGGCGCTGGCCCTGTCGCACCTGATGGCGACCCGCTTCCCGCAGGACGCCCTCCAGATCATCGGATTCGGCCGGGAGGCCCTGCCGCTGACCCAGCAGGAGCTGGCCGCGGTGGAGCCGGACATGGAGCAGGGCACCAACCTCCAGCACGCGCTGCGGCTGGCCGGTCGGCACCTGCGCCGGCACCCGGGCGCCGAGCCGGTCGTGCTCGTGGTCACCGACGGTGAGCCCACGGCCCACCTCGACCCGTCCGACGGCGAGGCGTACTTCCACTGGCCGCCGCTGCCGGAGACCATCGAGGCGACCATCCGCGAGGTGGACAAGCTGACCCGGTACGGCGCCACGCTCAACCTGTTCATGCTCGGCGACGACCCGGGGCTGCGCCGCTTCATCGACGCGGTGGCCCGCCGCTCCAAGGGCCGGATGTTCACCCCCGACCTCGACGACCTCGGCGAGTACGTCGTCTCCGACTACCTCCGCGCCCGCCACGGCCGCCGCTGACCGCTCGCCAGCTGGTGATCGGCTCCACCTCGCCGTGCTGGCGGTGTCCGGCGTGCGCGGTCACCGCCAGCACGGCGATCTGGGGTAGGTGGGTGCGATTGAGCAACCGGCTGGCCGGTGCTCCGCCGCCGCCTTTGCTCTGCAGCCCC
>NZ_JBSSLX010000054.1:0-32098 GCF_053890995.1 Micromonospora sp. I033
GAGATGTGTATAAGTGTCAGGGTTGTGGGGGTATGTCCCGATCTGAAGGTGAGGAGCGGGACGGATGTTTCACTATTCGCATATCCGGAACAAGAGGCACGGTGCGCCCCAAAGGGAGCAGACGTGCGTCGAGCGGCGAAACAGGATTAGCGTCCACAATGTTCCGCGAGCCACCCCGAGATCGGGGTGGCTCGCGACGTCGGTGGTCAGCCCTGCGTCCGGTCGTCGATCTCGGTGTCCGACTCACCGGGTCGGGCGCCGATCGCCTCCTCGGCGGCCCGCCCACCGGTGCTCTCGTCACCCAAGGTGAGGCTGCTGCGGGGCAGCCCGGACAGCCCGGCCGGATCCTGGACATCGCCCCGGACACCCCGGGTGTCCTGGGCCCGGTCGTCGATCTGGCTCTCGCCGGGCTGGGCGCCGATCGCCTCCTCGGCGGCGCGGCCGCCGGTGCTCTCGTCACCCAGGGTCAGGCTGCTGCGGGGCAGCCCGGACAGCCCGGCCGGATCCTGGGTCGGCTGGTCCGTCGCGCCGGCGGTCTGGGCGCCCGCGCCGCCGGCGGACTCCCGCCGTCCGACGCCCTGCGCGTGGTACGCGCCGGGCACGCCCGGGTCACCCGGATCGGCCAGGCTCGTGTCGACCGGCCGGGCGTCCGGGTCGGCCAGGCCCGCCCGGCGCAACATCTCGACCAGTTCGTCGTGCGGCATGCGCTCGGTGTCCGTTATCCCGGCCCCGCGCGCGATGGACCGCAGGGTGGTCAGGTCCTGATCTGCGAAGGTCTCGGCCATGCGGATGCCTTCCCGGCGCCCGAGAGAAGGAAACCTGTGCTCAGGCCCGCGCACCGCCCAGGCCCAGCAGCACGGCCAGGCCGAGCGCGCTGCGCGGGGCGTACGGCACCCGCCACAGGCCGCCGTGCGCCGCCGCGTACGCCTCGTCCCGCCACGGGTGCTCCTGGGCCGGACCGCCGCCGGTGCGCAGGTCGTGCACGAGCACCGCGGCCATCAGCGTGTTGCTGGTGGCCGGCTCGAACACCTCGATACCGAACCGGTGCGCCCCGGCGTACGCGGCGGCGAGGGCACGGTTGCGCAGCACCGAGCGGGTCCGGGTGGGCGGGGCCACGGTGAACGACACGGTCGCCCCGGCGTCCCGGGCCACCGCCGCGCGCCAGCGTTGCAGCCGCTTGGCCAGCGCGTAGTTCGGCCCCTGCTGCGGCACCAGGCTGTCGTTGATCCCCGGGTCGGCGCCGGGCGGGTAGTTGCGGTGCAGCAGCCGGCCTCCCGAGAGCAGCCGCAGCGACCGGCGGGCCAGGCCGCGGGCGGCGTACCCGCGTTCGGCGTGGGCGACGGCCTCGGCGGGCACCGCGTACACGTCGGTGGGGGTGGCCAGGAAGGCCAGCGCGGCGTCCGGGCGGTGCCGCCCCAGGTGGACGGTGAGCGCGTCGACCGCCGTGGCGACCCGGACGTTTGTCGCCCCGTCGGCGTACACGTAGTTGCCGAGCACGAGCCGGCCGTCCAGGCCGCGCAGCCAGCGGGCCGCCTGCGGCAGGCGGTGCAGCAGGTCGGCGCCGGCCCCGGCGGCGAGGGCGGCGTCGTCGGCGCCGGTGCCGGGCCGCACCGGCAGGTGCAGCCGGCCGCCGTACCGGTGGGTGGTGCGCAGCAGGCGGCGCCAGATCTCGGGGCGGGGCAGGTCGACCGCGATCACGTCGCCGCCCCAGCGGAGCACGGACGGCAGCGGGCCCATCTCGGCGCCCGCGCCGAGCACCACGATCCGCTGGTCCCGCAGGTCCAGCCAGTCCGGGTTGGCCTGCACGGCGTGGACCGCCTCGGCGCAGCTCGGCTCGACCACACCCGCGTCCACCCACGCGTCGAGACGCCGGCGCAGGTCGTCGCCGCGCAGGCGCTGTCCCCGGTACGGCAGGGACAGCTCGCGTTCCACCGGGCCGGCGCCGGCCACCGTGGCGGTCTCCAGCGGCGGCTCCCGGTCGGCCAGCGTGCACGCCTCGTCCAGCGCGACCTCGGCACCTCCCGCGTCGATGTAACGCATCCGGGCGTGCAGGGCAGCGAGCCCGTCCCGGGCGACGGTGAGCGCGGCCTCCCGGGAGAGCAGACCGGCCTCGACGAGCCGGCGGAAGTGACCGAGGTAGCCGTGCCGCCAGTCGGTCTCGTGCTCGGCCGACCGGGCGCCGACCGGGTCCACCGCCCGCAGGGCGTCGGCGACCACCGCCCGCCCCAGCACGGTCGTGCTGCGCCGGCCGTCGCCGGTCGCGGGGAACACCACCCCGGTCGGGCCGTCCACGGCTCACCTCCCGCTCGTTCCGGCCGCCGCCGGCCGTGGGCCCACTCTGCCCCATCGGCCGCGCCGCCGCCCGCCGAGGGCGGCCCGCCGGACCGTTCAAGGTCACGTCCAGTGCACGGATTGGTCACGACGGTCGCGCTTGGGTATCGGCTCGGCCACGGCGGGATCCGCCGCGTCCTCGGCCTGCGTCAATGAGCCATGAACCGTCCCCGGCCCCTCGGAGGAGTCATGGTCCACCTGAGACGATCGGTGCTGCTGCTGGCGGCGTTGGCCACCACCCTGACGGTCGGCGCCTGCGGCGCCGACCGGGGCGGGCAGCGCACCGACGCGGCACCGGCCCGCCCGGAGGGCGGCATCCCCTGGTCCGGCGACGAGACCCGGGCTTCGGACGACCCGCTGTCCACCTTCGCCGTCGACGTCGACACCGCGTCGTACGGCTACGCCCGCCGGCTCATCATGGACGGCCGGCTGCCGGAGCGTGGCACGGTGCGGCCGGAGGAGTTCGTCAACTCGTTCCGCCAGGACTACCCCCAACCCGCCGGCGACGGCTTCGCCGTGCACGTCGACGGCGCCCGCCTGCCGCGGACCCACGAGGCCGGCGGGGACGAGCGGTTGCTGCGGGTCGGCCTGCAGACCCGCGCCGAGGACGAGGAGCGCCGCCCGGACGCGTCGCTCACCTTCGTCATCGACGTCTCCGGGTCGATGGGCGAGCCCGGCCGGCTCGACCTGGTGCGTGACGCCCTGCACACGCTGGTGGACCAGCTCCGCCCCACCGACTCCATCGCCGTGGTCGAGTTCAGCGACGAGGCCCGGGTGCTCCGGGAGATGACGCCGGTGGCCGACGCCCGGCGGCTGCACGGGGCGATCGACGAGCTGCACACCCGCAGCAGCACCAACCTGGAGGCCGGCCTGGTGCTCGGCTACCGGGTGGCCCGGGACGGCTTCCGCCCCGGCCGGACGAACCGGGTGATCGTGCTCTCCGACGGGCTGGCCAACGTCGGCAGCACCGACGCGGAGCCGATCCTGCGCCGGGTGCGCGCCGAGGCGGAGAAGCAGATCGCCCTGCTCGGGGTGGGTGTCGGCAGCGACTACGGCGACGAGCTGATGGAGCAGCTGGCCGACCGGGGTGACGGCTTCGCGGTCTACGTCAGCGAGCGGGAGCAGGCCCGCGAGGTGTTCGTGCGGCAGTTGCCGGCGACGCTGAGCGTGCGGGCGCTGGACGCCAAGGTGCAGGTGACGTTCGCGCCGCAGGCGGTGCGCTCCTACCGGCTGGTCGGCTACGACAACCGGGCGCTGGCCGACGAGGACTTCCGCGACGACCGGGTGGACGGCGGCGAGGTGGGCCCCGGCCACAGCGTCACGGCGCTCTACGCGGTCCGGCTCGCCGAGGGCGCGTCCCCGTCGGACCGGATCGCCCAGGTGCAGGTGCGCTGGACCGACCCGGCCGAGCGCACGCCGGCCGAGACGTACGGGTCGGTGACCGTCGCCGACGTGGACCGGGACTTCACCACGGCCTCGCCGCGGTTGCGTGCCTGCTACGCGGCCGCCTGGTTCGCCCAGACGCTGCGTGCGGACGGGTCGGACGGGGAGGTCCGGCTGACCGACCTGGCCGCCATCGCGGACGGGGCGGCCGCCGCCACCGAGGACGCCGAGGTGCGGGACCTGGCCCGGGTGATCCGCTCCGCCAACGAGCTGCGCTGACCCGGACGCGGCCGGCGCCGGGCAGGGGAGGCGCCGGCCCGCGGGTCAGCGGCGGGCCGGTTTCCGGTCCGGGGTCGGGCGGCCGCGTTCGGGGTCGACGCCGACCTGCACGGCGAAGCCCGGGTCGACGGCGAGCAGCGGGCGGGGCCCGAACAGCGCCATCGCGGTGAGCAGCTGGTCGGTGCCCCGCTCGCCCCAGGTCGGCCGCCGCTGCGGGTCCAGTTCGGCGTGTTCCCGCCGCTGCCGGCGCAGCAGGCGGCGGGCGGCCGCGCCGGTCTCCGGCACCTCGCACAGCCACCAGCCGCCGAGGGCGGTGGCCAGGCAGCACAGCAGCAGGCCCACCACGGAGGCCGGTCCGCCGGCGTCGCGCCCCTCGACCGCGCTTTCCAGGAGCCGGGTCACCCCGACCGCGGCGACCGCGAACAGCGGCAGGGTGCCCAGCGCGATCCGCCGCCGCTGCGCCGGGGTGAGCAGCCAGCCGTCCCGGACGAGCCGGCCGACCAGCCGGCGCAGCGCCCGGCCGACGCCGGGGTCGGCGAGGACGGCGGCCCAGGTCTGCGGCCGGCGCAGCGCGGTGTGCAGGGCGCGGACCAGCGCGGGCGACCGGGGCGGCGGCGGCCCGTCCACCGACAGGGTGGCCAGCTCACCGTGCCGCACCACGCCGGCGCGGTGCAGCGCGGCCACGCCCACCTGGCAGGCCAGCAGGGCCCGGTCGGTGAGGTACGCCAGCTCGACCGGGTCCGGGGCGGCGCCCCGGGCCCGCCGGCCGGTCAGCTCGCGCGCCGCCAGCGCGACGGCGAGGGCCACGGCGACCGCCCCCAGGTAGTCGAGGAGGAAGAGCGGTCCGCTGACACCCCAGAGCATGGCGCCAAGTATCCGTCGGACCGGTCGCCCGGCGGGCGTGCGCCCGTCGCTCAGGAGGCGTGGCTCACCTCACTGTCCCAGATCTGCGACCAGGGGCGGCGCAGGCCGCGGCAGACGAAGATCGGCCCGCCGTTCTCGTCGTTGTCGACGTCGACCCGCTGGTCGACCCGGCCGGCCTCGGTGACCTCGGTGAACCAGGCGCGCAGCCGGTCCGGGCGCTCCCAGCCGACGGCGATCACCACGTCGGCGTCGTCGGCCGGGCGGCCGAACCCGGCCATGCTGTTGTGCCCCGAGTAGGCCCGGGGCAGGTCCCGTTCCGGGCCGTAGCGGGCCAGCGCGCCGGCCTCGCCGTAGTTGCCGGTGAGCACCACCGCCCGGGCGCGCTCCCGCGGCGGCAGGCCGCGGTGCACGGCGGCGACCGAGTCGGCGAACGCGGGCCAGCCGATGGTCTCGCCCGCGTCGTAGTTGACGTCGACCACGAAGCCGGGCAGCCGGTCGGCCGGCAGGGTGGGCAGCAGCAGGACCGCGCTGCTGGCGACCATCAGCGCGGCGGCGGTGGCGAGCAGCGCCCGCCGGGCCCGGGACGCGCCGCGCCGGGCCCAGTCGGCGGTGACCACCGCGCCGGCCGCGGTGAGCACCAGCAGCAGCGGGGCGTCGTAGTAGCCCTTGCCGCCGGCGAGCAGGACGATCGCGAACACCACGAGCCAGGCCCAGCCGATCGCCCGGTACGCCGCCCAGGCGGGCCGGCGCAGCAGCGCGACGAGGCCGGCGATCCAGACCGGGGTGGCGAACGGGCTGATGATGATCAGTTGGAGCACCACCGCGTCGAGCCGGCCGCTGTAGGAGCTGTCGCCGTCGGCGATCGACGAGGCGACCGAGAGCTGCGGGAAGCCGTGCCGTGCCTGCCAGGCCAGGTAGGGCACGGCGAGCAGGACGGCGACCGCCGCGCCGGCGAGCACCCACCGGTCGCGCAGCAGCCGGCGCGGCCCGGCGATCAGCACCCCGGCCAGCAGACCGGCGCCGAGCAGCGCGGGCAGCAACTTGTTGAGCATGCCCACGCCGAGCGCCAGGCCGATGCCGAGCGCCCAGCGGGTGTCGCCGGTGCGCAGCATCCGCACCGCGCACCAGGCGGCGGCGAGCCAGACCAGCAGGTCGACCGTGGTGGTGCTGAGCAGGTGGCCGGGGGCGAGGACCACCCCGGCCGCGGCGGCGAGGAGCGCGGCGAACAGCTGGGTGCCGCGACCCGCGCCGAACTCCCGGGCGAGGGCCGCGACCAGCACCACCGACGCGCCGGCGATCAGCGCCGACGGGGTGCGCAGCAGCACCAGGTTGCCGGGGGCGATCGTGTCGGCCAGCCGGGCCAGGGCGGGCACGAGCGGCCCCTGGTCGACGTAGCCCCAGTCGAGGTGCCGGCCGCAGAGCAGGAAGTAGAGCTCGTCGCGGTGGTAGCCGTAGCGGCCGGCGAGCAGCAGCAGCACGGCGGTGACGGCCCCGCCGACCAGCCAGGGCGACGCGGTGCGCGGCCCGGGCGGCGGGGTCGTCGGCGCGGCGGACGCCCCGACGCCGGGGCGGTCCAGGTCGGTGACGGGTTCGGCCACCCGTCCATGATGGTCCCGCCACGCCACTCCGCGCTGCCCCGCGCCAGCGGGGCCGCGGACGGAAATCGGTACCCGGCCGGCGACCGTCCGGCTAGCGTGCGCGGGATGCGCATCCGGGAGTACGCCGAATCCGACTGGGCCCAGGTCTGGCCGATCGTGAAGGACGTCATCGTCGCCCAGGAGACCTTCCCCTACGACCCGGCGTGGCCGGCCGAGGTGGCCCGCGAGGTGTGGGTGGAACGGCCACCGGGCCGCACGGTGGTGGCCGAGGAGGACGGCACGGTGCTCGGCACCGCCAAGATGGGCGCGAACCGGCCGGGCCCGGGCGCGCACGTGGCGACCGCCAGCTTCATGGTGGCCACCGCCGCCCGGGGGCGCGGCGTCGGCCGGGCCCTGTGCGAGTACGCCCTGGACTGGGCCCAGCGGCAGGGCTTCGCCGCCATGCAGTTCAACGCGGTGGTGGAGACCAACACGGCGGCGGTGGAGCTGTACCGGCGGCTCGGCTTCACGGTGATCGGCACGGTGCCGGAGTCGTTCGCGCACCCCACGCTCGGGCGGGTGGGGCTGCACGTCATGCACCGTCCCCTGTGAGCGGCGCGGCTGCGCGAGGATGGGCCGATGAACCCTGAGCCGATCGAGCTGGCGGCCGCCCTGGCGCGCTTCGACCAGCTGTGGAGCCCGCGCATCGTGACCACCGTCAACGACTACGACGTCCGGATCGCCAAGGTTGCCGGCGAGCACGTCTGGCACGCCCACGAGCACACCGACGAGTTCTTCCTGGTGCTCGACGGCGAGCTGCGGATCGCCCTGCGCGACGGCGTGGACGGCGCGGAACGCGAGGTGGTGCTGCCGCGCGGCGCGGTGTTCGTGGTGCCGCGCGGGGTGGAGCACCGGCCGTCCGCGCCGGACGGCGCCTCGATCCTGATGTTCGAGCCGTCCGGCACGTCCAGCGTCGGGGAGCGGCACGACGAGGTGCCCGCGCACGTGGACGCCACCACCGGGCACCGGCTCTGACCGGCCCGGTTCAGCGCCCCGCCGGCACCGGCTCCGCGGTGGCCGGCGGGGTCGCGGCCGGCCAGCCCAACCGGCGTACGCCGGGGACCGCGGCCGTTCCGACGCAGGCGAGCAGGACCAGCACCCCGGCCACCGCGAGGGGGACCGGTGCGCCCCAGGCGTCGGCGGCGAGCGGGGCGAGGGCGTAGCCGAGCGGCATGGCGCCCAGCGACATCAGCCAGTCGTACGAGGTGACCCGGGCCAGCACCTCGGGCGGGAACTGGCCCTGCACCACGGTCTCCCAGACCGGGTTGAGGAAGCCGAGGGCGATCAGCGCGAGGCAGTAGGCGACGACGGTCACCGGTGCGGGCGCGGCGGCGGCGAGCAGCAGCAGTGGTGCCGCGTACGCCGCGAGGGCCAGGTTGCCCAGCAGCACCGGCCGGCGGGGGCGGGCCCGGACGGCGAGCAGTGACCCGGCCAGCAGGCCGATCGCGCCGGCCTGCTGGAGCAGCACCCACACGCCCTCGCCGCCGAGCCGGTCCACGGCGACCACCGGGCCGAGGGTGAGCAGCACCGCGGCGGCGCCGTTCCAGACGCCGTGGGCCAGCAGGCTGCTCCAGTACCAGTCGCGGGCCCGGACCTCCCGCCAGCCGAGCACCAGGTCGGCGCGGAGCGACCGGTGCGGGACCGGCACGTGCCGCACCGAGATGACGGCCAGCAGCGCGGCGCTGACCGCGAAAGAGGCCGCGTCCAGCACGAACGCCCAGCCGGGCCCGACGGTCCAGATCAGCAGCCCGGCCAGGGCGGGACCGGCCAGCCGGCTGGCGTTGCCGGTGATCCCCATCAGCGCGTTGGCCCGCTGCCGGCCGTCGCCGTCGACGGTGCCGGCGATCAGCGGCGCCGCGGTGGGGTTGGCGAACGCCGAGGCCGCGCCGCCCACGGCGGAGGCCACCGCGAGGTGGGTCAACGCGGGAGCGCCGCCGAGCAGTTCGACGCCGACGGCCAGTTGGGCGGCGCAGCGCACCAGGTCGGTGCCGAGGGCGACGCGGCGGGCCGCGAACCGGTCGGCGACCACGCCGCCGAGGGGGAGCAGCAGCAGCCGCGGCACCATCGCGCAGCCGAGCACCACGGCGAGCGCGGCGGTGGAGCCGGTGGCCCGGAGCACGGCCAGGGCCAGCGCGGTGGGCACCACGGCGTCGCCGACCGCGGAGACCGTGCGGCCGAGGAACAGCAGTCGGAAGGATCGGAGCCGGAGAGGATGGGTCACCTCCGCAGTTTACTTCGATGTCGAATATTTCGACAACGAATATTTCGCCGTCGGCGTACCGTGGTGGCGTGACCGACCGCGACCTCGTCGACGAGCACGTCGAACGCTGGCTGCCCGTGGTGCCCGACCTCGACCCCGACGTGGAGGGGGCGGTGGTCCGGATGTCGCTGCTCACCCGGCACCTGCGCGGGGTGAAGGACCGGGCGCTGGCCGAGCTGGACCTCCAGGAGAAGGAGTACGGCACCCTGCACGTGCTCGCCGGCCGGGGCGGTCGGGCCGCGCCCTCGGAGATCGCCGGTGACCTGCGGATGGCACCCGCCTCGATCACCGCCCGGGTGGACGCGCTGGTGCGCCGGGGCTTCGTCCGGCGGATCCCGTCCGAGGTGGACCGCCGCCGCATCGACGTGGAGCTCACCGACGCCGGCCGGGCCGCCTGGCGGCGCGCCATGGGAGTGGTCGGCGACGAGGAGCACCGGGTCCTCGGCGCGCTGACCCCCGATGAGCGGCGGGTCCTGTCCGGCCTGCTCCGCCGGGTCACCCTGGCGGCCGAGCCGCCGTCGGGCCGGCTCTGACCGCTCGGATTGTCGGTGGCCGGGACTAGGTTGGTGACCGACCAGCCAACGGCCCCGTCCAGGGAGGCGCCATGAGCACGCTCCTCGACCGACCGCACACCGCCCTGCTCGTCATCGACGTGCAGAACGGCGTGGTGCAGCACGCGTACGACCGGGACCGGGTGGTGGGCAACATCGCCACCCTCGTCGACCGGGCCCGGGCGGCCGGGGTCGAGGTGGTCTGGGTGCAGCACCGCAGCGAGGAACTGCCCACCGGCAGCGAGCAGTGGCAGTACGTGCCCGAGCTGGTGCGCCGCGACGACGAGGCGCTGGTGCACAAGGCCTGGGGCGACTCGTTCGAGGAGACCGACCTGGAGTCGGTCCTCGCCACGCGGGGCATCGGCCGGCTCGTGGTGACCGGCGCGCAGACCGACGCGTGCATCCGGTCGACGCTGCACGGCGCGATCACCCGGGGCTACGACGCGACCCTGGTCGCCGACGCCCACACCACCGAGGACCTCTCCGCCTACGGCGCCCCGCCGCCGGAGCAGGTGATCGCCCACACCAACCTCTACTGGAGCTTCCACTCCGCGCCCGGCCGCACCGCCGGCACGGTCGACACCGCCGACGTCGACTTCGCCGCCCCGGTCCCCGCCTGAGTCGGGCCGTCGCCGGTCGCGGGTCCGCCGCCACACCCGGTCGCGGACCCGCGACCGGCACGGCGAAAACCCCTGGCCGCTCGGGGGCGGGCGCTGGCAGGCTGCCCGACATGAGCTCTCAGGCCCTCGCGGGCGCGCTCGCCGACGAGCGCCGCCGCGCCGTGTTCGCCGCGATCGTGCCCGGCGCCGGGGACGTCCCCGCCGTCGTCTCCCGGACCGGGCTCTCCGCCCGGGACGCCGCCACCGCGGTCCGCCGGCTCACCGACATCGGCGTGCTGACCGACGACGGGACGGGGCTGCGGGTCGACGACCGGCGGCTGCGCGACTTCGCCCGCGCCGGCGGCCCGCCCGCGCCGGCCCCGGCGACCAGTCCCCGCGAGACGATCCTGCGCACCTTCCTCCGGGACGGCACGCTGACCCGGCTGCCCGCCCAGCGGGGCCGCCGCCGGGTGCTGCTGGAGCACATCACCGAGCACTCCTTCACCCCCGGCGTGCGGTATCCGGAACGGGCCGTGGACGACGCGCTGCGCCGATGGTGCGAGAGCGGCGGGGCCGACCACGTCACGCTGCGCCGCTACCTGGTCGACGACCAGCTGCTCGCCCGCGAGCACAGCGTCTACTGGCGACCGTGAGCGGAAAAGGCGTTGACCGGCCGGTGAGGATCGGGCGGTGACCACCTGGACGATCGACCGCACCGCCCCCGACGCCGCCGACGCGAGGGTGCTGCTGCACGAGTACCTGGCCGAGATGGTCCGCCGCTGGCACGGCCGGCCCGAGCGGCCGGGTGAGGTGAGCGCCGCCCTCGCCGAATCGCCGAGCGACGACCTGACTTCGCCCACCGGGCTGCTCCTGCTGGCCCGCCGCGACGGGGCCCTGGCCGGCTGCGCCGGGCTGCGCTGGCGGCCCGGCTGGGCGGAGCTGACCCGGGTCTACGTGCGCCCGGCGCACCGGGGCACCGGCGGTGGCGCCGCCCTGCTCGCCGCCGTCGAGGCGTACGCGCGCGGCGCGGGGGCGGACCGGATCCGGCTGGACACCCGCAGCGACCTGGTCGAGGCGCGCGCCCTGTACGCCCGCCACGGCTACCGGGAGATCCCCGCCTTCAACACCGGCAGGTACGCCCAGCACTGGTTCGAGAAACTGCTGCCGGCCCGGGTTGACGACGCCGCCGTGCCGCGCTAAAACAAGAAATCGAGAACTTGAGTCGCCCCGACTCAACTTGACACCTTCGGCCAGGAGAACCGAGGAGGCACGACGATGTTGATGCGTACCGACCCCTTCCGCGAGATCGACCGGCTCACCGAGCAGTTCTTCGGCACGACGGCCCGGCCGGCGGTCATGCACCTGGACGCCTACCGCGACGGCGACTACTTCTACGCCGCCTTCGACCTGCCCGGCGTCGACCCGGACAGCATCGACTGCACGGTGGAGCGCAACGTGCTGACCGTCCGCGCCGAGCGGCGCCGACCCGCCGGCGACAAGGTCGAGCTGGTCGCGGCCGAGCGCCCGATGGGCACCTTCACCCGCCAGCTCTTCCTCGGCGACACCCTCGACACCGACAAGCTGGAGGCCGGCTACGAGAACGGGGTGCTGACCCTGCGCATCCCCATCTCCGAGCGGGCCAAGCCGCGCCGGATCGCGGTCACCGCGAACGGCAACGGCCGCCGGGAGATCAGCGCCTGACCGGGTGCGCCCGGGCTCCGGTCAGGTGGCGGCGGGGGCGGCCGGAGAACCGGCCGGCCCCGCCGGCGGGGCCGGGTAGAGCCGGGCCAGGGCGTGTGCCGTGGCGGTGAGGCGGTCCCGCAGTTCGGCCGGCTCCAGCACCTCCACCTCGGCGCCGAGCTTGAGCAGCTCGGTGTGGGCGTGCTTCACCGACTCGATCGGCACGGTGGTCTCCAGCCAGCCGTCCGGGCCCGGCTCGCCGGCCGCCGCCCGGGCGGCCCGGCTCATCTCCGGCGGGAAGACGTACGGCATGAACTCCAGCGCGGCGACGGTCAGCCGGATCCGGGCCCGGTCGCGGTAGACGTCCCGCTCGTAGCGTTCGGTCCACTCCCGCCAGTAGTCGGCCAGGTCGAAGTCGGCGGGCCGTTCGTAGCGCTCGTCGCGGATCGCCACGTCGAGAACCGCGCCGACCCGGTAGGTCCGCACCTGGTCGTCGCAGCGGGCCACCAGATACCACCGGCCCGCCTTGAGCACCACGCCCAGCGGGGCGACCAGCCGGGTCACCTCGCGCGGCGTGCGCCAGCGCCGGTAGCGCATCTCCACGAGCCGGTCCTCCCACACGGCCCGGGCGAGCGCGGCCAGGTGCGGGGTGGGTTCGGGGTGCCGGAACCAGCCCGGCGCGTCCAGGTGGAACCGCTGCCGGGCCCGGCCACCCCGGTCGGCCAGCTCGTCGGGGAGCGCGGCGAGCAGCTTCAGCTCGGCGGCCGCCACCACCGGCCCGAGGCCCAGGTCGGCGGCCGGGCCGGGCATGCCGGCCAGGAACAGCGCCTCCGCCTCCGGCGCGGTCAAGCCGGTCAGCCGGGTCCGGTAGCCCTCCAGCAGCCGGTAGCCGCCGGCCGGGCCGCGGTCGGCGTACACCGGCACGCCGGCCGAACCGAGCGACTCGACGTCCCGGTAGACGGTGCGGACCGACACCTCCAGGGCGTCGGCGAGCTCCTGGGCGGTCATCCGGCCCCGGGTCTGCAGGAGCAGCAGCAGGGAGACCAGGCGGCTGGCACGCACGCCGTGACGGTACTCCCGCCCCGGAGACCGGTGACCGCCCGCCGGGTGGTGCCGGACCCGGAGTCAGAATCGGTCGGGCGCGCCTCGTCGCGAATCGCCCGGCCGGCTGAGAACCTTTCTCGCATGCTGCGTCCCGAGGTGCTGCCCCGCGGGTCGGCCCGTGCCGCCCTGCCCGACGGGCCGACCGACTTCACCGAGGCGTGGCTGCGCAACCGGCGGCTGTCCGAGCACACCCGCGACGCGTACCGGCGGGACGTCACCGGCTGGCTGAGCTGGTGCGCCGGCCGGGAGCTCGACCCGCTGCGGGCCAGCTTCCTCGACGTCAACGCCTACGGGCGGGAGCTGGAGTCCACGCCGTGCGGGCGAGGCGGCCGGCCGCTCACCCCCGCCACCGTGGCCCGCCGCCTGTCCGCGCTGTCCAGCTGGTACGACTTCCTGGTCAAGCTGCGCGCGGTGGAGGCCAATCCGGTCGCCGCCGCGGACCGTCCGCGCGTCGACCGGGACCACTCCGCCACGGTCGGGCTCACCCCGGACGAGGTCGACGCGCTGCTCGCCGCGGCCGAGGCGGAGACCGGGCCGACCGCAGCCCGCAACCGGGCCACCATCGCCCTCCTGGCCGACCTGGGGCTGCGGGTCGGCGAGCTGGTCTCGCTGGACATCGCCGACCTGGGCGCGGAGCGCGGGCACCGCAGCATCCGGTTCGTCGGCAAGGGCGGGAAGGTCCGCCGGCGGGCGCTCACCCCCGGCACCGCGTACGCGATCGACGCCTACCTGGCGGCGCGGGCCGCCGCCGAGGAGGTGACGGTGGCGGAGCTGACCGGGCCGCTGCTGGCCACCGCGACCGGCGGGCGGCTGGACCGGCACGCGGTGTTCCGGCTGGTGCGCCGGCTCGCCCAGGCCGCCGGGATCCCGGCCTGGGCGAGGCTGTCCCCGCACTCGCTGCGGCACGCGTTCGCCACCACGGCCCGCTCCGAGGGGGTGCCGCTGGAGGACGTGCAGGACGCCATGGGGCACGCCGACCCGCGGACCACCCGCCGTTACGACCGGGACCGGCACAACCTGGACCGGGACCCGGCGTACGCGATCTGGGCCGCCCGGGCCCGCCGGCGCGGATAGTCCCTTGACGGAGTGAGTACTCACTCCGCATGCTGGTGGCCATGACCGACCCCCAGCCGTCCCGGCGCCGCGCGCCCGGCATGAGCCCGGACCAGCGCCGGGCGATGATCGTCCGCGCCGCGTTGCCCCTGCTCGCCACGCACGGCGCGGCGGTGACCACGGCGCAGGTGGCCCGTGCCGCCGGCATCGGCGAGGCGACCGTCTTCCGCGCCTTCCCCGACAAGGACGCCCTGCTCGACGCCGCCGTCGCCGAGGCGCTGCGCCCCGACACCGTGCTCGCCGAACTGGCCGCGATACCGCTGGACCAGCCGCTGGCCGACCGGCTCACCGCCGCGACCGCGGCGCTGCTGGCGCACCTGGGCCGGCTCGGCGTGGTGCTCGCCGTCGCCCACACCGCGGGCCGGCCCGGTCGCGGCCGCCGCGACCCCGACGGGACCGGGGACCATCCGCCGCGGGGCGCCGGCGCCCGGGACGAGGCGACGGCCGCCACCCGGGCGGCCGTGGCCGCGCTGTTCGCCCCCGAGGCGGACCGGCTGCGGCTGCCGGCCGACCACCTGGCCGCCCTGTTCCTCGCCGTCCTGGTGCCCGGGCGTACGCCGCTCGCGGACCCTCCACCGACCCCGGCCGAGCTGGTCGACCTGTTCCTGCACGGCGCCCTCGCGCCGGCCACCGCCGAGGAGAGCCGATGACCGTCACCCTCAACCACACCATCGTCCCGGCCCGCGACCATCACGCCGCCGCCCGGTTCTTCGCCGATGTGATGGGCCTGCCGGTCCTGCCGCCCGCGGGCCGGCACGGCCACTTCGCCCCGGTACGGGTCAACGGCCAGCTCACGCTGGACTTCATGAGCGTGCCCGCGCCGGAGGGCCACCACCTGGCCTTCGACGTCGACCCGGCCACCTTCGACGCGATACTGGCTCGACTGCGCGCCACCGGCGTGCCGTACGGCAGCGAGCCGGGCGCGCCGGACAACGGGCGCACCGACCATCCGCTGTGCGCCCGCGGGCTGTTCTTCCGCGACGACGCGGGCAACCTCTACGAGGTGCTGTCCCCGGCCTGACCGTCGCACCCCGACCCTAGGGTGCGGGGATGCGACACGGGCTGGAGATCTGCTGCGGAGGCGCCTCGGTGACGGTGTCCGACCTGGTCGCGCTCGGCGAACTGGCCGAGCGGGCCGGCTGGGACGGGGTGTTCCTGGAGGACTACCTCATCCACCACGCCGGCGACGACCCGCCGACCTGGGATCCGTGGCTGGTGCTGGCGGCGGTGGCCGGGCGCACCGGCCGGATCCGGCTGGGCACCACGGTGACCGCGCTGCCCCGGCGCCGCCCGGCCAAGCTGGCCCGGGAAGTGCTCACCCTCGACCACCTCTCCGGCGGCCGGGCCGGGGTCGCGGTGGGTGTCGGTGACCCGGCCGACCGCGGGCTCGCCGCGTTCGGCGAGCCGACGGACCTGAAGACCCGCGCCGCGATGCTCGACGAGGGTCTCGACCTGCTGGTCGGGCTGCTCGGCGGCGAGCGGGTCACGCACCGGGGCAACCACTACCGGGCCGACGGGGTGGCCCTGCGACCCGCGCCGGCGCAGTCGCCCCGGGTGCCGGTCTGGGTCGGCGGCAGCACGCAGGCCAGGGCGGTCCTGCGGCGCGCCGCCCGCGCGGACGGCATCGTGCCCTACAAGCTGAGCGCCGGCTGGTCCGACTTCACCCCCGACGAGGTGCGCGACCTGGTCGCCGCGCTGCCGGCTGCCCGCGCCGACGGGCAGCCGTTCGACGTGGCGATCGGCGGGCGGCGGCGGCGCTCCGACGAAAGGGCCGAGCGGGCCTACCTCGCGGAGCTGGCGGCGGCCGGCGCGACCTGGTGGCTGGAGTACGTCCCCGCAGGCGACCCGGCCGGGATGCGGGCCGCGGTCGCCCGGGGCCCGCTGCGCTGAGCGGTCAACGCCCGCGCGGGACCCGCTGCCGGGCGTCGTAGTCCTGGCGGGCCTGCTCGACCCGGTGGAGGTGGCCGGCGGACCACTCGGCCAGGCCGGCGAAGAGCGGGGCCAGGCTGCGCCCCAGCTCGGTGATCTCGTATTCCACCCGGGGCGGGACCTCGGCGTGGTAGGTGCGCAGCACCAGGCCGTCGCGTTCGAGTTGCCGCAGCCGCTGGGTGAGCACCTTCGGGGTGATGGTGACCAGGCGGCGTTCCAGCTCGACGAAGCGCTGCCGGCCGTGCTCGTGCAGGGCCCAGAGGATCGGCGTGGTCCAGCGGCTGAACACGAGGTCGACCACCGGGGCGATCGGGCAGGCCTGCTCCGGGTCACCGTCCATCCCGGACCGCCAGGTGGTGCTGCTCACAATCCCTCCCGATGCCGTTACTTTCCTCTAGGTACCTACTATACGCAGGCCATTAGCGTGCTCGGTGTCCACAAACGCACACCGAGAGGGGCACATCATGATCGTGGTGACCGGCGCGACGGGGAACGTCGGACGACCGCTGGTACGGGCGCTGGTCGAGGCGGGTGAACAGGTGACCGCCGTGTCCCGGCGGGTCGCCACGGCCGACCTGCCGCCGGGCGTCCGGGCGGTCCGCGCCGACCTGGCCGACCCGACCGGGTTGACGGCGGCGTTCGACGGCGCCGAGGCGTTGTTCCTGCTGTTCACCGGCGAGCAGTTGACCGGCGGCGCGGATCCGGCCGCCATCCTGGACACCGCGCGGCAGGCGGGCGTACGCCGGGTGGTTCTGCTCTCCTCGCAGGGCGTGGCGACGAAGCGGCATCCGCCGGCGCAGGAGGAGGCGGTCCGCGCGTCCGGGCTGGAGTGGACGCTGCTGCGGCCCGGCGGCTTCCACTCCAACGCCCTCGCCTGGGCTCCGGCGGTACGCGCCGGGCGGGTGGTGCACGCGCCGTTCGGCGACGTGGCGCTGCCGACCGTCGACCCCAGCGACATCGCCGCGGTGGCGGCCCTCGCTCTGCGCGACGGCGCTCACGCCGGCGGCACGTACGAGCTGACCGGGCCGGCGGCGGTCTCGCCGCGGGAGCAGGTGGCGGCGCTCGCGGCGGCGCTCGGCGAGCCGGTCCGGTTCGTCGAGCAGACGCCGGAGCAGGCGCGGGAGCAGATGCTGGCGTTCATGCCGGCGCCGGTGGTGGCGGCGACCCTGAGCATCCTGGGCACGCCGTCGCCGGCGGAGCAGCGGGTCAGCCCGGACGTCGCGCGGCTGCTCGGCCGGGAGCCGCGTGACTTCGCCGACTGGGCGGCACGCCACGCGGCCGCCTTCCGCTGACCGGTCCCGCCGGCCCGCCGGGCAGTCGCCCGGCGGGCCGGCGGCGGTGCTCAGCCCTGCGGCCGGGGGCAGAGGCAGAACGGTTGGCCGATCGGGTCGAGCAGCACGGTCCACCGCTCGCCGCCCGGCTGGAACTCCGGCCGCGTCGCGCCGGCCGCCACCAGGTCCTTCTCGGCGAGGGTCACGTCGTCGACGTAGAGGTCCAGGTGGTAGCGCTTGCCGGCGGTCTCGTCCGGCCAGGCCGGCGGCGCGTATCCGGCCACCAGGCCGAAGCCGATGGAGATGCCGTCCTTGCTGATCATGGCGTATTCGGCCTGGCTGTGGGTGACCTCCCAGCCGAGGGGGCGGGAGTAGAACGCGGCGTGGGCGGCCGGGTCGGAGCTGTCGAGGTTGACCATCGCGAGGTCGGCGTGGGCTGTCATGCCGGCAGTCTGCCGCCGGTACCTGCCATCTGCTGTCAGGTTCACCAGGCGGATCGCAGCCAGGCCACCGGGGTGGGCGCCGAGGGGGGACGAGCCGGGTCGCCCCCGTGACAGGGGCACAACTTCCTGCGGGCCGGCCCGCCGGTCTCTACCGTCGGTGGTGATGGGCAGGGAACGGGCGGGGAGCCGGCCGGCCCGGCGCCGCCGCCGGCCGGTGCGCGCCGGCGTGCTGGTCGCCGGCCTGGGGCTGGGCACCTGCCTGGTCGGGGTGGCCGGGCTCGGCGTCTGGAACGTGCAGGTGGTGCTCCAGGCCAACGGCCCGGTGCGGGACACCGCCGACGCGTTCTTCCGGCAGGTCGCCGCCGGGGAGACCGACCAGGCGTACGACAAGCTGTGCCGGGAGGCGCGCGGGAAGTGGAGCCAGGTCGGCTTCGGCAGTTGGGTGCGCACCCCGCCGCAGGTCAGCGGCTACGAGATCGTCGACGTGTCGGTGCAGACCCGGGGCGGCCGGCCGCGCGGCACGGTGACGGTGCGGCTGATCCGCGACGGCGGGGCCAGCGAGGAGCGGGAACTGCCGGTCGTGCAGGAGGACGGGAAGTGGCGGGTCTGCGGGGACCCGTTCTGACGCCGGTCACGCCGACGCCCCTGGGGGAGCAGGCGCGGGTCGCGCGGTCGCCCGCTCGTCCGGCACCGTGGTCATGCCGTCTGCCCGCACGGGCTGTTCGTATCAGGCGCGCGCCCGTCAGGCGCGCGGGCCGAGGTCGCCGGTGCGGTAGTGGCGCCGGCAGAGCACCTGGTAGCGCACGTCGGCGGTGTCCACGGTGTCGCCGATGACGACCTGCTCGCCCTCGCGTACCACCCGCCCCTCCACGACGCGGGCGTTGAGCCGCCCTTCCCGGCCGCACCAGCAGAGCACCTCGACCTGGATGCGGGCCACCTCGTCGGCGAGTTCGAACAGCCGTTGCGCGGCCGGGAACAGGCAGGAGCGGAAGTCGGTGGCCAGGCCGAAGGCGTACACGTCGACGTCGAAGTTGTCGACCAGGTCGGCCATCTGCTCGATGTGCGCCAGGTTGTAGAAGGACGCCTCGTCGCAGATCAGGTAGTCGACGCGGACCCCCTCGGCCCAGGCGTCGCGGACCAGGTCGCGCAGGTCCAGGTCGTCGGTGACCTCGACAGCGGAGTGGGCCAGCCCGATGCGGGTGGTGACCTGCGGGCCGAGCGAGCGGTCGATGCGGGTGGTGACCAGGCCGCGCCGGCCCTGCCGGGCGTGGTTGTAGTTCATCTGCAGGGCCATCGTGGACTTGCCGCAGTCCATCGGCCCCCAGAAGAACTTCAGCGCGGCGGCGTGCAGCGGCCGGCCGTCGACGGCGCGGGCCGCGGCGCAGCCGCCGGCACGGTCGTCGCCGGGGCCCGGAAGGGGGCGGGCCAGGCAGATCAGGGCGGCGTCGTCGGTCACGTCGGGGCAGCCTAGCTCATCGACGCGGAAGGATCTTGCCGTGCGTGGCCCGCCCGGCCCGCCTCACAGCACCCGGGGCGGGGTGTTGCCGGCGGCGATGATGGCCCGGCGGATCGGCACGGCGGCCAGCAGCACGAACCCGACCACGAAGAAGATCAGCAGGGAGACCAGGCCCACCCGGTAGGAGGAGGTGAGCTGGAACACCAGGCCGAAGGCGAGCGGTCCGAGCCAGCTGGTGCCCTTGTCGCTGATCTCGTAGAAGCCGTAGTACTCGCCCTCCTTGCCGGTGGGGATGAGCTGGCTGAACAGCGACCGGCTCAGCGCCTGGCTGCCGCCGAGCACCAGGCCGATGGCCCCGCCGAGCAGCATGAACGGCAGCGGCGCCTCGGCGGGCAGCCGGAACGCGGCGATGATCACCCCGGTCCAGAGCACCAGCGACAGCAGCACGGTCTTCCACGCGCCGATGCGCCGGGCCAGGGCGCCGAGGGCGAGCGCGCCGCCGAAGGCCAGGAACTGCACCAGCAGGATCGTCACGATCAGGGTGCTCTGCTCCAGCCGCAGCTCCTCGGTGCCGTACTGGCTGGCCAGGGTGATGACAGTCTGGATGCCGTCGTTGTAGACCAGGAAGGCGAGCAGGAAGAACAGCGTCAGCGGGTACGCCTTGATGTTCCGCAGGGTGTGGCCGAGCTGCCGGAACCCGTCGGTGAGCACGTTGCCGCGGCCGACGCGGGCCGCCGCGGCGGCGGCGGGATGTTCGCGCAGCCACCGCAGCGGCAGCAGGGTGAACGCCGCCCACCAGACGCCGGCCGACACGATCGACCAGCGGGCCAGGTCGAGGGTGCGCTGCGGGTTGCCCTCCTCGCTGAGCAGGGTGACCACGACCAGGTTCAGCGCGAGCAGCAGCCCGCCGCCGAGGTAGCCGATGGCCCAGCCGCGGCTGGAGATGGCGTCCCGGTCGTCGGGCCCGCCGAGTTGCGGCAGGAACGAGTTGTAGACGACCACGGCGGCGCCGAAGGAGATGTTGGCGACCAGGAACAGCGCCCCACCGAGCAGGTAGCGGTCACCGGTGACGAACGCGAACCCGATGGTCGCGCCGGCGCCGGTGAACGCGGCGAGGGCGAGCAGCCGCTTCTTGTGCGCGGACCGGTCGGCGATCGCGCCGACCACCGGCAGCACGAACACGGTGAGGAACACCGACAGCGAGATCAGGTACGGGTAGTAGGAGCCGGCGGCGACCCGGATGCCCAGCGGGTGCACCACCCCGTCGCAGCTGTCGGCGCCCAGCTCGCAGCCGGCGGCCAGCTCGGTGACGGTGGTGAGGAACGGGCCGAGGAAGACCGTGATCACGGTGGTCTGGAAGGCGGAGTTCGCCCAGTCGTAGAAGTACCAGCCGGTGCGTTCGCGACGGGTGCTGCCCGGCTGGGCGGACTCGTCCACGGCGGGGGTGACCGTATCGGCCATCGGGGTCCTCGGGGTTCAGGCGGCCCAGTGGCCGCGGCTGCGGTAGACGTCGCGCAGCACGCCGACGTGATCGGTCATGATGCCATCCACACCAAGATCAAGTAAGTCGTGCATTTCGGCGGGTTCGTCGATCGTCCAGACGTGCACCTGCAACCCGAGCCGGTGGCAGTAGTCGAGGAACCGCCGGTCGACCACGGGCAGGCGCCCGTACCGGACGGGGACCTGGGCGGCGACCACCGACGGGGGCAGCCGCAGCGGCCGTCCGTGCAGGGAGGCCATCCGCAGCCGGGCCACCCCGCGCATCCCGAGGCTGGTGGCGACCTTCGACCCGGCCAGGGCGCGCAGCCGGGCCAGCCGGGCGTCGCTGAACGAGGCGAGCAGCACCCGGTCGCCCGCGCCGGCCCGGGTGACCGTGTCGACGGTCGGCACGACGCCCCCGTCGGCCTTGACGTCGACGTTGAACCGGACCTCGGGCCAGGCGCCGAGGACCTCGTCCAGGCGTGGCACCACGGCGGCGCCCCCGACGCGCACCGAGGCCAGGTCCGCCCAGCGGAGGTCGGCGATGCGGCCCTGCTCGCCGGTGACCCGCCGCAGGGTGGCGTCGTGGAAGATCACCGGCACGCCGTCGGCGGTGGCGTGCACGTCGGTCTCCACGTACCGGTAGCCCAGGGCGATGGCACGGGCGAACGCGGCGGCGGTGTTCTCGTCACCGTCGGCCGCGCCGCCGCGGTGGGCGAAGGCCAGCGGCGCGGGGGCGTCGAGGTAGCCGTGACGGGGGTGCACGCCGGAAGTATGCCGCGCCCGGGTGGCGTCCGGGTGACCGGCCGGCGTCGCCGCAACGAACTTCCCCATCGTTCCCCGTAGCGCCTATGATGGGGAGCGATGGGGAATGACATGTACTCGGTGGAGCAGGTCGCGGAGTTGCTCGGGCTGCACGTGCGCACCGTGCGCGGTTACATCCGCGCCGGCCGGCTGCGCGCCGTGCGGATCGGCAAGCAGTACCGCATCGCCCGCGCCGACGTGGACGCGCTGACCGGCCGGCCCGCACCGGCCGCCGGCGCTCCGGCGCTGGAGGTGTCGAGCATCGTGCAGGTCGACGGCGTCGACCGGGCCGCGGCCGACCGCCTCGCCACGCTGGTGCTGGCCGGCGTCAACACCCACCACGATCCCGCGCGCCCGCTGCGCGTGCAGACCGTCCACGACGAGGAACGCCACCGCATGAAGATCGTGATCCTGGGCGACGCCGCCGCCACCGCCGACCTGCTGCACCTGGTCGACGCCGTGCTGACCGGCGACAACGACCTGCTCGCCCGGAAGGAGGCCGACCATGGCTGACGTGCTGGAGCAGCGGGCCGGGGTGTCGGTGCTGGTCTGCGACCCGGCCGGCCCGCCGGTGGCCACCACCGAGGCGGCCCTGGACCTGATCGGCGGCGCGGCCTTCGGCGGCGCCGAGGTGGTCGCCGTGCCCGCCGGCCGGCTCGACCCGAGCTTCTTCGCCCTGGGCACCCGCTTCGCCGGGGAGGTCATGCAGAAGTTCGTCAACTACCGGCTTCGGCTGGTCGTCGTCGGCGACATCTCCGCGCACCTGGCGGCCAGCGGCGCGCTGCGCGCCCTGGTGGCCGAGTCCAACCGCCACGACCACGTCTGGTTCGTGCCCGACCTGGCCGCCCTGGACGCCCGGCTGGGCGCCGGGCGCTGACCCTCAGCGCACCCAGCCGGCGGTCAGCGCGGTCACCCCGAGCCCGTCGGGGTCGGCCAGCTTGACCCCGACGAACTGCCGGGCGGCGGGGGAGGTCTGCACCCGGGGCGCGGGCTCCGGGTCGACAAGCGTCGCCACCACCGCCGCGGCGGCGTCCGCGGGCGACTGCGCGGCCGCGAACGCGGTGGCGCTGCGGTCCAGGTACGCGCGCAGCGCCGGCCCGTAGACACCGGCGGCGGCGACCGCGGCCTCGCGGTCGAGGCCGACGTTGGCGACGAACTCGCTGGCCACCGCGCCCGGCTCGACCACGGTGACGCTGACCCCGACGGTGGCGGCGACCGGGGCGAGGCTCTCCATGAATCCCTCGACGGCGAACTTCGCCGCGCAGTACGCCTCGCTGAACGGCTGCCCGACCACCCCGCCGACGCTGGTGACGGTGATCAGCCGTCCCCGGGTGGCGCGCAGGTGTGGCAGGGCGGCCCGGGTGACGTGCAGCACGCCGAAGAAGTTGACCTCCATGACCGCCCGCACGGCGTCAACGGTCTCCTGTTCCAGGGTGCCGACGTGCCCGGCGCCGGCGTTGTTGATCACCGCGTCGAGCCGGCCGTGGCGGGCCACCACCTCGGCCACACAGGCGGCCGCCGCGGCCTGGTCGACCACGTCGAGCTGGCGTACCTCCAGCAGGTCGCCGACCCCGGCGGCGTCGGCGGTGGCGCGCAGCCGGTCGGCACGGGCGGGGTCGCGCAGGGTGGCGACGGTGCGCCAGCCGGCGCGGGCCGCGCCCACGGCGGTCTCCAGGCCGATGCCGGTGGACGTGCCGGTGATCAGCACGGTGGGTGCGCTCACGGGTGCCTCCTGCCGCCACGGTCTCACCGTCGGGGCGGGCGCGGCGGCGAAATCGGCGGCATCAGCTCCGGTCGGTCCGGTAGCCCTCGTGGCGCAGCAGCTCCAGCAGCTCGGCGTCGGTGGGCCGGTGGACCCGGTCCGGGCGGCGCGGGATGCGGGTCACCCGGCCAACCGGCGGCGGTGCGCCCGGCTGGTGTCGACCGGGCGACCCGGGTCGACGTGGCGGGGCCGGTCCGGCTCGTCGGGGCGCAGCGGCGCCAGGTCGTCGGTGATCGCGTCGATGATCCGGTCGGTGGCCCGCCGGGCGACGCCGGGGGTTCCGGGGTGCAGGTCACGCAGCAGAACCGGGGCGCCGAAGTGCACCCGGATGACCGGCCGGCGCCACACCGCGCGGGCCAGGCCGCGCACCATGCCCTTGGGCGCCCGGTAGGGCAGCACCTCGTGGGAGCCCCACTGGGCGACCGGGACCACCGGGGCGCCGGCGGCGAAGGCGAGCCGGGCCGCGCCGGTCTTGCCCCGCTCGGGCCACATGCCCGGGTCCAGGCCGATGCGCCCCTCCGGGTAGACCAGCACCACCGAGCCGCGGGACACCGCGCCGGCGGCGATCTCCAGGGAGTGGTGCACGCGGCTGGTGCCGCGGTCGACGCGGATGTGCCCGGCCCGGCGCATCAGCGACCCGATCACCGGGGCGCGGAACAGCCCGCCGGTGGCCATGATCCGCGGGTGGACGCCGCGGACCTGGCAGGCCGCGGTGAGCACCACGGGGTCGAAGGGGCTGATGTGGTTGGCGGCCAGGACCAGCGGCCCGTGGCGCCACTCGTCCGGCACGTCGCCGCTGACCTCGAGCCGGCCGACCAGGCCGACGAGGCCGCGGGCGGCCAGTTGCGCGGCGCGCCAGAGCAGGGGCGCCCGCCAGTGGGTGATCGGGGTGTCCATCAGTGCTGGATGGTCGCACGCGCCGGGGTGAGCCGGAGACCCGATCCCCGGCCGGCCGGAGAGGTGATCAGGGTCATTGGTCCCGGGCCGGTTCGGGCCCTGCGGCCCTGCCCATTCTTCTACGACGCCGAGTAGTATTTACTACGTCTCGTAGTATGCACAGCTGGGGGTTTCAGGTGGACGCGTTGGACGTCGCCCGCTGGCAGTTCGGTGTCACCACCGTCTACCACTTTCTCTTCGTGCCCTTGACCATCGGCCTGTCCGTGCTGGTGGCCATCCTCCAGACGATGTGGCACCGCACCGGCAAGGAGCGGTACCTCAAGCTCACCAAGTTCTACGGCAAGCTCTTCCTCATCAACTTCGCGATGGGGGTGGTCACCGGCATCGTCCAGGAGTTCCAGTTCGGCATGAACTGGAGCGACTACTCGCGCTTCGTCGGCGACATCTTCGGCGCCCCGCTCGCGATCGAGGCGTTGGTGGCGTTCTTCCTGGAGTCCACCTTCATCGGCCTGTGGATCTTCGGCTGGGACCGGCTGCCCAAGCGGCTGCACCTGGCCGCCATCTGGGTCGCGGCGATCGGCACCAACCTGTCCGCGTACTTCATCCTCGCCGCGAACTCGTTCATGCAGAACCCGGTCGGCTACCGGATCAACCCGGAGACCGGGCGCGCCGAACTGACCGACTTCGTCGCCGTGCTCACCAACAAGGTCGCCCTCATCACCTTCCCGCACACCCTGGCCGGCGCGTTCCTGGTCGCCGGGTCGCTCATCGTGGCCGTGGGGCTGTGGCACGTCATCCGCAACCGGGACAGCGCCGACACCGACGCCTACCGGTTCGCCACGAAGTTCGGCTCCTGGGTGGTGCTGGTCGCCGCGGCGCTGGTGCTGTTCACCGGCGACATCCAGGGCAAGATCATGACCCAGGTCCAGCCGATGAAGATGGCCGCCGCCGAGGGCCTCTACACCACCGAGAGCCCCGCCTCGTTCTCCGTGCTCACCGTCGGCAGCCTCGACGGCAGCCGCGAGATCTTCGCCCTCAAGATCCCGTACCTGCTGTCCTACCTCGGCACCGGCGACCCGAACGGCACCGTGCACGGCATCAACGACCTCCAGGCCCAGTACGCCGCCCAGTACGGCGCCGGCAGCTACACCCCGATCATCCCGGTCACCTACTGGAGCTTCCGGTTCATGATCGCCCTCGGCCTGGCCGCCGCCGCGATCGCCCTGATCGTCCTCTGGACCCAGCGCAAGGGCCGCACCCCGTCGAGCCGCTGGCTGCTGCGCGCCGGGCTGGTCATGCCGGTGCTGCCGCTGCTGGCCAACTCCTTCGGCTGGATCTTCACCGAGATGGGCCGCCAGCCGTGGATCGTCTTCGGCGAGATGCTCACCCGCGACGGCGTGTCCCGCAGCGTCTCGCTGACCGAGGTGCTCACCTCGTTCACCGCCTTCACCCTCATCTACGCCACCCTCGCGGTGATCGAGTTCAAGCTGCTGGTCCGCTACGCCCGCGCCGGCGTACCCGACGTCACCCCGCAGCCCGCCGCGGACGACGACACCGACGACGCCGAGCGCCCGCTGGCGTTCGCCTACTGACCCCCGGAGCCCACCGTGGAACTGACGACCGTCTGGTTTCTCCTCGTCGCCGTGCTCTTCACCGGCTACTTCATCCTCGAAGGCTTCGACTTCGGCGTGGGCATGCTGCTGCCCGTGCTCGGCCGCGACGACCGGGAACGCCGCGTCCTGATCAACACCATCGGCCCGGTCTGGGACGGCAACGAGGTCTGGCTGATCACCGCCGGCGGCGCCATGTTCGCCGCCTTTCCCGAGTGGTACGCCACCCTCTTCTCCGGCTTCTACCTGCCGCTGCTGCTGATCCTGCTCGCGCTGATCGCCCGTGGGGTGGCCTTCGAGTACCGGCACAAGCGCCCCGAAGCGTCCTGGAAGCGCCGCTGGGACCAGGCCATCTTCGTCGGCTCGCTGCTGCCGGCGATCCTGTGGGGCGTCGCCTTCGCCAACATCCTCCGCGGTGTGCCGCTGACCGCCGACCACGAGTACGCCGGCGGCCTGCTCGACCTGCTCAACCCGTACGCCCTGCTCGGCGGGGTGACCACCCTGGGCCTGTTCCTCACCCACGGCGCGGTGTTCATCGCCCTGAAGACCACCGGCGACATCCGGGAGCGGTCCGCCGCGCTGGCCGTGAAGGTCGGCGCCGGCACCGCCGTCGTGGCGGTGGCCTTCCTGGCCTGGACGCTGACCATCCGCTCCAGCGCGGCCGCCGTCGTGCTCGCCGTCGGCGCGGCCCTCGCCCTGCTCGCCGGTCTCGCCGCCGCCCGGGTACGCCGGGAGGGCTGGGCGTTCACCGGCACCGCAGTGGCCATCGCCCTGGCCGTGGCCACCCTGTTCGCCGCGCTGTTCCCGAACGTGCTGCCGTCCACCCTGGACGCCGCCGGCACGCTGACCGCGAGCAACGCCGCCTCCACCCCCTACACCCTGAAGATCATGACCTGGGTGGCCGTGGTGTTCACCCCGATCGTGCTGCTCTACCAGGGTTGGACCTACTGGGTGTTCCGCCGGCGCATCGGGGTACAGAACATCCCGCAACACTGACGAGCCTGCGGGCGCGGGTGGCGCGGGGCCGGTGCGAGGGGGTCGCACCGGCCCCGCGGGGCGTTCCAGGGGAGGGGACCGTCAGTCCGTCGCCCGGGCGTCCGCCCACACGCGGCCGGAGTTCCATGGATGCTCCGGGCCTAGAGGGCCGTCGGGCGCCCGGGGTTGCCGGCCCCGGGCCACGTCGTACTCCGCCCGCAGCCGTTGCGCCTGCCGTGCCAGTTCGGCCACGTCCACCTCCGGCCGGTACAGCGACGCCCACAGCTCCTCGTCCAGCCGGATCGCCGCCGCCTCCCAGGGCGCCTCCGGCTCGTCGGGCTCGTCACCGTCCTCGACCGTCGCCTGCCGGTACGTCGCCTCCGCCCGGGCCCGCCTCGCCAGGATGTCCGTGACCGACGCGAACGGGTTCTGCTCCAGCGGCACCGCCCACGGGCGGGTCCGGCCGATCCGCGCCACCCCCAGCGCCTTCACCAGTGCGAACAGCAGGTCGTCCGCGGCGACCGGATGCTCGTGCCCCAGCACCGCGCGCAGCCGTGCCGCGTCCGCCCGAAGCCCGGCCGCCGTCGACCACGCCACCAGTTCGGCGACCACCTCCTCAGCGGTTCGTCCGACCGGTTCCGGCATCCCACGCAGCTGGTGCCGGTACACCCCGCACGGCCCGTCGGTGTCCCACAGGTGGGTCAGCGATCCCACCTGGTCCGGCGTCGCCGTCGCCATCACCGCGCAGTCGCCGTCGCTGACGTAGGCGGCGAAGACAGGCCGCCCCGTCGAGGTCGCGAGCGTCCCGGCCGGGGCGAGCAGGTCCGGCGGGTCGTTCCATCCGCTGGTCTCCAGCATCTGCCAGCCGTCGCCCAACTCCCGCAGCCACCGGTGCTGGTATCCGAACCCGCCGATGCCGTCCTGGTCGACCAGCAGGCCGTCCGGCCGCGCCACCACCACCGTGCCCCAGTAACCCACCGGGGCAGCCTAGGGCTGCGCTCCCGGTGGCCGACCCGCCGCAGGCGGCGGGCCGACCACGGGGACGTTCAGACCAGGTCGACGCGTTCCCACTCGACCGGGTAGCCGGCCCGGGCGAAGGTCGCCGCCATCGGCGCGTTGCCCTGGTCGGTGGCGGCCACGATGGCCTCGGCGCCCGCCTCGACCAGCAGGTGGGTGGCCTCGACGAGCAGGTCGTAGGCGTAGCCGTGGCCGCGCTGCCCGGGCAGCACGCCGACGAACCCCACCACGTGGTCGGTCGGGTTGCGGGCCGGCACGACCAGCCCGGCCGGCTCGCCGCCGGGGGTGAACGCCATCCGCCACCAGTCCCGCGGGCTGGGCATCCAGTGCAGCAGGTCCAGGTCCTCCCGCGCCGCCGCGAGCGGGCCGTGCGCGGCGGCCGCGGCCCGGAAGTGGGCGTCCAGGCTGCCCTCGCCGATGCGGCACAGCGCGTCCAGGATCACCGCGTCGTCCGGCTCGGGCCGGAACTCCAGCCGCCCCGGCCGGGCCGGCAGGCCGCACCCGGGCGTCCACCGGTAGCGGTACCGCTCGACCAGCACCCGCATGCCGGCCGCCGTCGCGGCGTCGATGCGGGCCTGCGCCTGGGCGCGGACCACGGGATCGTCCCGCCAGCCGTGGGGGAGCAGGATCGAGTACTCGGCGCGCAGCGGCGCCGTGCGCAGCAGCTCGACCGCCGCCCGCGCGTCGGTGAAGTCGAACCAGTCCAGCGCCAGCGGCGCCGGGTCGTCCGGCCCGGCCCACCAGGCCGCCCGGGCGACCACCACCCCGTCGCGCAGGGCCACCCAGGTCCACTCCGGGCGGAAGCCGCCGCCGGCGTACGTCTCGCCGAGCAGTGCCCGCCCGACCAGCCCCGGGTCGGGAAGGGAATCGAAGAGCTGTTCCTCGCCCGCGACGAGCGGGCGGATGACCAGATCGGTCATGAGGGTCCTTCCAGGAAGCGGTGCGCTCCCCGGTTCAGGAACCCGGCGTCCTCGTGGCCGGGTGGGAGCGCAGGACAGCCGTGCGTGCCATGGCGCTCACCTCCCTCCGGTCCCGTCGAGGACGCGGCGGAACGCTAGCAGACCGCGGCGCCCCGGCCGAGCCGTTTTCCGGCCGGGGCGCGCGCCGGGGCTCAGCGGGCCTCGCGCAGCTCCGCCAGCCGGGCCTCGATCTCGGCCAGCTCCGCGCGCAGCTTCTCCGCCTGCTGCTCCGCCTCGGCCCGCTCGGCGGCCAGGATCTGCTCCACCGCCTCCTGCACCCCGGGCACGTCCACCAGCGCGACCATCCGCAGCGCCTCCGCCGGCTTCACCACGTACGGCTTGGCGAGGGCCTTCGCACCCTGCTGCGCCGCGACCGTCCACTCGCCCTCGGCGTAGGCCAGCGTCACCGTCAACCCGGCCGGGCTCTTCGGCTTGACCGCCTTCACGGCCCGCCGCGCCGGCTTCGGCTCCGCCTGCTGCTCCACCCTCGGCTCCTCCCGCCGCGGCGCCGGCACCGGCGGCGCGTCCAACACGAACTCCGGCGCCGGCGGCGCCGCCTCGACCGGCGGTTCCGGCTTCGGCTCCGCCGGCCGCCGCCCGGCCCCCTTCGGCGCGATGGCCACGTCACCGGGGGAGAACGGCAGCTCGTCGCGGCCGAACCGCACCACCACGAACTCCTCGGACACCTCGGGGTCGGTCAGCTCGACCACCTGCCCGAGCTGGCCCGCCATCTGCCCGGCCGCCGCCGTGAACACCACCTTGGGCTTGCGGCCGGCCGCCAGCGCCTCCCGGATGCCCTGTACCTCGTCAGTGGACAAACCCTGGCCCGCCATCACAGCCCTCTTCCGTACACGTGTCTGATGCCTGCCTTGATACCAGCCCACACCGACACCCGGAAGATCAACCCCCGGCCAGCCAGACGGCCGCCACCTCCTCGGCCACCGCGGCCGCCTGCGCGAACCCGGCCCGCGCCGACGCCGCCCGCCGCGCCGGATCCAGCACGTTGCGCCCGATCGCCGCCCGCGCCGCCCGGTCCGGCGACACCACCGCCACCCGCGCGCCCGCCGACTCCAGCCCCGCCACCGGCGCCGACAGCCGCGGCATCGCCCCGAACCGGGCGCGCGTCGGCGCCGGCACCCCCCCCCGCTGCGCGCCCGCCGCGAGGTCCGCGTTCACCGCCGAGCGCACCCCACCGTCGACGAACCGCCGGCCGCCGATGGTCACCGGCGGCCACACCCCCGGCACCGCGCAACTGGCCCCCACCGCGTCCACCAGCGCCACCTGCGAGCCGGCGTCGAAGACCACGAACTCGCCGGAGGCCGCGTCCACCGCGGTCACCAGCAGCCGCCGCGCCGGCCACTGCGCCACCGGCAACCGCGCCGCGATGACCGCCCGCCGCGACTCCTCCGTCGGGGTACGCGCCGCCAGGGCCATCGCACCGACCCGGGCCCGCGCCCGCACCTCGTCCCGACCGCGGGCGCCCGCCCACGCCCAGCGGGCCAGCACACCCACGCCCAGCCGGGCCGCGACCTCGTGCCGAGCCGGGCGCAACTGCGCCGCGTACAGCTCCTCGACCGGCGTGCCCGCGCACACCTGCGCGCCCACCACCGAACCCGCCGAGGTGCCCACCACCAGCTCCGCGCCGGTCAGGTCCACCCCCCGCGCCGCCAGCCCGGCCAGCAGCCCCAACTCCCAGGCCACCCCGGTCACCCCACCGCCACCCAGCACCAACGCCCGCGTCATGTGTGACCGTCCTCTCCATCCGGGTCCCGCGACGATCACGGTAACGTCGGCGCCACCACCAGGGCAGGGGAGAGGACATTGACCTCCGTCACCATCATCACCGGCGGGGGGCGCGGCATCGGCGCCGCCACCGCCCGCCGCCTCGCCGCCGCCGGCCACGACGTCGTCATCGGCTACCGCAGCGACCACGCCGCCGCCGACGCCGTCCTCGCCGACGTGCAGGCCGCCGGCCGCCGCGGCGTCGCCGTCGCCGCCGACACCACCGATCCCGGCCAGGTGCGGCGCCTCTTCGACGCCGCCGCCGACCTGGGCCCGCTCACCGGCCTGGTCAACAACGCCGGCATCACCAGCCCGATCGGGCCCTTCGCCGACCTGCGCGTCGACGACCTGCGCCAGGTCGTCGACGTCAACCTCGTCGGCTACGTCCTCTGCGCCCAGCAGGCCGCCCGCCGGATGACCCGCGGCGGCGCCATCGTCAACGTCTCCTCGGCCGCCGCCACCCTCGGCAGCCCCGGCGAATACATCCACTACGCCGCGGTCAAGGCCGCCACCGACACCCTCACCGTCGGCCTCGCCAAGGAACTCGCCCCCCAGGGCATCCGGGTCAACGCCGTGGCCCCCGGCATCATCCGCACCGACATCCACGCCCTGTCCGGCGCACCGGACCGCCCCGACACCGCGGCCGGCCGCATCCCCCTGGGCCGCGCCGGTGAACCCGACGAGGTCGCCGGCGCCATCGCCTTCCTCCTCGGCCCCGACGCCACCTACACCACCGGCGCCGTCCTGCGCATCGCCGGCGGCCTCTGACCCGGCGGCGGCCCGGGGGTGCGATCGTGCCCCCCGGGCCGCCGCCCGCTAGTGGGTGAACAACTTCGCCGCCGTGATCACCGTCTGCACCACCCCGTAACCCAGCAGCGCCGACACCACCACCCACGACACCACCAGACGGACCCGCTGCCCGCCACCGACCCGCTCGTTCACGACCCGCTCCTCTCCGCCGCCACCGGCTGCGCACCCTCGACACCGTCCCGACCCGACGCCGGCTCGTGGAACCGCTCCGGCACCGGCCGGATCAACAGGTTCGCCACGAAACCGACCGCCAGCACGCCGACCATCGTGAACAACGCCGGCCGGTACGCCGCCGCCGTCAACGTGCCCGGCTTGCCCTGCGCGTCCAAAAACGCGTTCACGATCAGCGGGCCGGCCACCCCGGCCGCCGACCACGCCGTCAGCAACCGGCCGTGGATCGCGCCCACCTCGAACGTGCCGAACAGGTCCCGCAGGTACGCCGGCACGGTGGCGAACCCGCCGCCGTAGAACGACAGGATCACGCACGCCAGCAGCACGAACAGCGCCGTCGCCGTCTGCCCGAACAGGGCCAGCAGCACGTACAGCGCCATGCCCACACCCAGGTACAGCAGGTAGATCGGCTTGCGGCCGATCACGTCCGACGTCGACGACCACACGAACCGGCCGGCCATGTTGAACAGCGACAACAGGCCCACGAACCCGCCGGCCGCCGCCACCGACACCGCCGAGGTGCCGTTGTCCCGGAAGAAGTCCTGGATCATCGGGCTCGCCTGCTCCAGGATCCCGATGCCCGCCGTCACGTTGCAGAACAGCACCACCCACAGCAGCCAGAACGACCGGGTCTTCACCGCGTTCGCCGCCGACACGTTCGCCGTGGTCACCAGCGGCTTCGCCGCCACCCGCGCCGGGTCGAACCCCGCCGGCCGCCAGTCCGCCGCCGGCACCCGCACGTTGAACACCCCGAACATCATGATCACGAAGTAGCCGACGCCCAACGTCAGGAACAGCCACACCAGCGCGCTGCCCGACGCCGTCGAGCCCGCGTTCGCCGGGTCGTACCCCGGGTCGTAGAACGACAGCAACTGGCGGGACAGGGGAGAGGCCACCATCGCCCCACCACCGAACCCCATGATCGCCAACCC
>NZ_JBSSLX010000055.1:0-31897 GCF_053890995.1 Micromonospora sp. I033
CGGGTTCCGGCCGGTGATCCGCGGGTCCGCGCGGCGGCAGCCCCTCGGAGGTCAGCGGCCGGCTACCTCGACCACGGCTCCTACCGCGGCTGGTCGGTCGCCTACCTGCCGGCGGCCTGGTGATGCTGGAAACGCCGGCCGGGCCGGGACGGCGACCCGGGCGCCGCGACCGGCCGGCGGTGACCGTGCTGGACCGGCGCCGACTGCTCGGCCGCGCGGCCGCGGCGACGCTCGGCGCGGTCGGCGCCGGGCTGCTCGCGGCGGGTCCGGGCAGAGCGGTCCTGCCGGAGGTCGACATGGAGGCGCTGATCAAGGCGGCGCAGATCGACCCGAGGCGGGCGGACACCGCGATCACCGGCGGCAGCCGCGACAGCGTGCTCCTCGTCGAGCGGGCACTGCGGGACCGTGGCCTGCTCGCCGCCACCTACGTGGACGGTCACTTCGGCACCAGCACCGTGGCGGCGTACGCGGCCTACCAGCGATCCCTGGGGTACGCGGGCCTCGACGCCACCGGCCTGCCGGGGTTGACCTCGCTGCGGGCACTGGGGGACCAGCGGTTCACCGTGGTCCGGCCGCTGACTCCGGGCGGTGTCCTGGACTTCCGTGGCGCCCGTGTGAAAAGCCGGACCAGGGCGATGCTGCTGGAGGCCGAGCGGCTGCTCGGCCGCCAGTTGGCGATCAGCCAGGGCTCGTACAGCACGAGTGATCCGACCTCGGCCGGTACCCACGACGGCGGCGGCGTGCTGGACCTTGCCGTGGACGGCATGTCCGGCACCTACCGCACGACCGTGGTGCGGCACCTGCGCCGGGTCGGCTTCGCCGCCTGGTTGCGGACCCCCACGCAGGGCGACTGGCCCTACCACATCCACGCGGTGGCGCTGGCCGACACCGACCAGTCGGCGCCGGCGCAGCACCAGGCGGGGGACTACTACCTCGGGCTCAACGGGCTGGCGAACCGGGCCCCCGACGACGGGCCGGCCGTGAGCCCCGTCCTCACCTGGGAGGAGTATCAGCGGAGCTGATCCGGCGCCTGATGGTACGCAATGGCCAGAGCCAGCAGCAGTGAGAACACCCGATGTGCCTGCCGGACGGTCAACGGCGCAAGGCCGGCTGGGCTCGCCTGTCGTCGGTGATCGGAAAGGTTACGCCCAAGGCGGGGTGTACCGGTTCACGTAGTCGCGAGCGCGGGGGATCGGGTCCTGCCAGTACTGGTTCGGCGTGCGGGAGTAGTGCGTCTCGCAGAACTCGGCGAGACTGTCCATGATCTTGACGGACTCCAGTGCGCGGCCTTCGAACGCTGTGTTGGTCGCCAGCAACTCCGGCTCCGGATTCCAGCCCGAGTGGTCGAAGGCCCAGCCATCCCAGACCGCATAGACGTGGAAGACCTGCCAGCCACCCGCCGGGCGCACCCCGGCAATCTCAATCGGCCGATCCGGGTACGAGTCCCGGCACACCCAGGCCAGGATGTGACACGCTCCGGCAGCGAAGAAGGCCTGGTCCGTCCGGTCCCAGGAGATGCGCTGGTCCGACCGCTGGATCGCCGTCCGACGAAATGCTCCCGCTGCTTCGGCCGCCACCACCCGGACGTTAGCTGATCATCCGGCCCGCCGCTCATGCCGCGACGCAGGCCGGGTCACCGAACCCGGCTCGACGGGTGGCCCAAAGCCGACTAGCCACCTCTGTTGGCACTTGGGCTGGCTCCCGACTCCGCGGCGGTCGGAGACGGGTTGGAAGCAGCACTTGCAGTTGCCTCGATCGGCCACCGCACAACGGGTTCGGAAGCCTTCGGATCGGGCTGCGCTCGAAGGAAGAGGAGGAGCATGGCGACAGCCGTCACCAAAGGGGCCAGGACGCACGCGACAGTTACCACCACCACGATTCGAGTGCCGTTGCGAGAAGAGCCCAGCGCCTCGGTCCCCGTTTCAACTCTCATACCAGGAGAGCCGGTGGTGGGGCCGGCCCGGTTCTGTCGCCTAGGAATGACGTACAAGCCGACCGGCAGGAGCACGAGCCACAGCGGCACCAGCAGGGGAGCCAGCGCCGGCCAGATGGGCCACACCGGCTCGCCGGGCCTGCCCAGGTCCAAGGCCGCCCAGGTGAGGGCGACGCCTGGCAACAGACCGACTGTCACCAGGGTGCCGACCAGCAGGGGTACGGGTGGACGTCGCCGTGCCACCAGCCAGAACAGCGCCGCGCCGGCGGCGGCACCGAGGAGGGTGCCAGTGATCGTGGCGGGGAGGAACTTGTTGGGTGCGGCTGGAGCGACGGTCAGCCTCGTCCCGGACGCCGAGTGGCTGAGCGTAACCATTAGCCCGTCTCGCTCGGACCGCCAGCCGTCGCAGGGGTAGCCCGGCACGCGGCGCAGGCCCTGCCACCCGTGCGTCGCGGCGTTGTGTCGCAGCTGCTCGGAGAGCCCGCAGTCAGCACTGTCGTCGTACCACAAGCCCACCTGACCCGAGCCGAGGTCGTCGGCGGCGAAATTGACGCCCCACCGGGAGCCATGCACGACCCGATCCGAGTCGTACGCCACCGCACCGGGGAGCAGCTCCGCCGCCACGCTCCGCACTCGGTCGTCGCTGGGCGGCGTGACGCCGCGGCCGCCGTACCAGGAACCGACGCTCAGGCCGACCGTGCCCACCAGCACCGCGCCGAGCAGAAGCATCGCGACGCGCCACAGCCGATGACCCACCGGCCCACCCCCCTGTCACTGTGCGGTGCAGGATAGTCGCCGCCACCTCTCCCTGGCGCCCGGCGAGCGGCCAGGACAGGAGGCAGTGCAACTCCCGCACCCGGTGGATGGCGGCATCGCTTCGTGCCCGACGGTGAGGTTGCCTTCGTAAGCGAGTCCGTCCACGGGGTCGTCTTCCACCTCGGCGTCAACCTCGTCGGGCTGTTCGGCCATTCTGCCGGTCGAGTGGACCTCCGTCACCGTTGCGGCCTGGGGCGGGTTGACCTCCACCTACTGCCGTCGCCACGGAGGCTGCCACGATCGACGTCGTCGGTGCGCGCCTCATGCTCGCGATGACGTCCGTAGGCGACGGCTTCTTCCCCGTCCACGTCGAACGTGATGCTGCTGGCGCCCCAGTCGCCATCCAGGTGACCATCCACGGCGACCAGGGCTGACCGTGGCTTGGCCAAGCCTCCCCAAAGGCTGGCCGTCGGGCGCCCTGCGGCCAAGAACTCATCGCTCGCTCATGGGAGGCGCTGCGCGATCAGCGCCCAGACTGCGCATCGAGCGGCGAGAACGAACACGCGGTTCCCGGCATGGGTGGACGCCCGATTTGAGGGCGCGGCGGTCTCGTCCAGCCTGAGATGCTCGGCGTGTGGGTGATCGACCACCGGAGGGATACGTTGAGCCGATCCTGGTGTGGCTCGTGGAATTCATCGACAGCCGCCAGCCGGGCGAGAGGTTCCAAGCGGGAGCGTTCACGACGGAAGAAGAAGCGCAGCGGCTTCTAGAGGCCTTGGGGCGAGCCGGCGGCTATGAAGACCTCTGCATCAACCTGGTGCCAGTTCACGCCCGGCTGGAGGATTGGGCCTGGGACCGCTGAGTGTCCCGCTCGCGGCAGATGCGGAATCTCGAGTGGTGCGTGGACGAACGCGCTGTCCGGCGCAACGGCTCTCGCAGACGAGGACGCTTCTGGGCATGTGGAACGATGCGCCAATGAACGATCACCGGCTATGTCGTCTCTCGACGTCTGGCGGAGAACTGGAACTTGCCGGACCTCCGGCGGCTCTGCGTGCCCTTGCCCTGCTGCTCCGCAAGCCTCAGGAGCGGGTAGAAGCTCAGGTTTCGGGCGGCGTTGTCGTTCAGGAGCGGACAGAAGGACCGCTGACCGTCAGCCTTCGAGGCGACGACACGCTGCATCTTGCCGGCGGTCATCGGTATCTCGGCATCGCTTGGGACGCCTTCGATGGTGTGGCCGAGCAAGCAGAAAGCGCTGAGGATCGCGGAGTTAGACGGCATCAGCACATCGAGTACCTGGCACCGGACGACGAGTACCGTTCGCCGAGATCTGTCCCGCTGATCATCGTCTCCGATTGGCCAGGCATGGCCTGACAACGAACGGCGTGGATGGTGTCGGGCCATTTTGATCCGGGGCGGTGGAGGTGACGAGGGTCAGTCGGTGGGTGATGCCGTTCTCCCGCCAGATCCGATCGAACATCACCTTCCCGCCACCGCGGCCGAACCGGGCGCTGATCTGCTTGCCGTTGTCCGTGAGCACCTCTCGGGCACTCCGAAGCGTTGCAGGGCCTCGGCGAAGGCGAGGCAGACGGCCCGCCCGGTGGCCCCGCCGGACGACGGCGGCCATGAGGCAGAACCGGGAGTGGTCGTCGACGCCGGTGACGACCTTCACCTCACCGCCATCGGCGAGCCGGATCCCACCCACGATATTCAGCTGCCACCCGCGACGTTCAGCTGCCACAGCTCCATCGGCCGGCCCCGTTCCCGCCGCCGGTAGTCCTTCCACCGCCGCCTGCGGGGCGTCGGAAGCTGAGCGACAGGCCCGTTGGGTGGGAAGCTGGTGGGCCGGCAGCGGCCGGAGCGCGGCGGCCGTCGCACCTGTCGGCTCCGCCTGAAAACTGACCCCGTGGTTCCGCCCGGAACAGAGGGGTCAAAGTTCAGCCGGTGTTGACAAGGCTGATCGGTTTCGCGGGGCCGGCTTCCACCCGAACGCACGGTCGGGCAGGATCTGTTGGTGATCTCCGACGTCCACCGACTCCGGCGTGCCTTCGACGAGGCCGAGCTACGCGCCGACACTGACGTGCTGAACGCGTTGCTGGCCGATGACTTTCGGTCCATCGGCGAGCAGGGCTACGTGCTTGACAAAGCACAGTGGGTCGGTAAGTTCGCCGAATTCGCCTACACCAGCCTGGAAAGTGACGACGTAGAGGTGTCCTTCTACGGTCACGCGGCCATTGTCAGGTGCGTCCAGCGCAGCCGCTCGACCTGGCGCGGGCAAAAGATGGCGTTGACCGTCCGCGTCAGCCAGACCTGGGTCGAGCTGCCCGAGGGCTGGCGGCTGGCCGGCATCCAGTTCAGTTCCCTTGGCGGCGCGTGACGGGGGCATTCGCAGGGCGGCGGTCCGCGGGGACGTCGCGGATCAGTTGGCGGACGGTTGGGGCACGTCAGCCGCCGGAGGACCCTGGGGCAGCGCGAGTGCCGAGTCCCACCTGAGGCTTGACGTTTCCGTCTCACCTGATGCTGGACAAGTGGCCCAGGGATATTCAGGGGGATCCTATCGGTGATGATCGGTTGGGCTTGGTCTGGGATCCTGGCGGGATGGAGAGCGTGGATCCGGGCGGGCCGCTGAGTGACGCGGAGGTCCGGGAGTTGACGCGGCTGCTGGCACGGTTTGCGTCGCACGATCTGGACCAGTGGGAGAACTGGCGTATCGACACCTCGCATGGTCCGGTGTTCATGTCGGTCAGCCGTGCGTTGGTGCCGGGCTGGCCGGAGGATGCGTTCACCAGGATCTGGCCGATGCCTGCGCAGCTGGCCGAGGACCGCCCCAGGGGTTGGACGGTGTGGCGGCAGGACGACAACGGCAACCGGTACGAGGTCTCGCGACACGACAGCCGGGCGGAGGCGGACTCCACGGCTGCCAGGATGGAGGCCCGAGGCCACAAGCAGACCTATTGGGTCGCCCGATCAGCCTGAGCTCCGCTGCCGGCGAGTTCGATCTTGCGTCGTCGGTGGGCTTTGATGCTGCGGACTGGCACATCGTCGCCCGGGTGCGGCCGATAGCGTAAATGCGGAACCCGAACGAGCGCCTCAGCCGCCTCGCGGCGGAGTTGGTCGACCTGGCGGCGTCATCCTGGCCGAACTCGTCGGGCAGTAGGTGGATCGCGAGTGAGTGCGTGCGCGGCCGGTCGCGCGAGGCCCGGAGGTGGAATCCGCCGGTGCGGAGGCGGTGAAGATGCTTCAATCAGGCCAAAGCCAGCATGTGGCAGGAATATGGATGAAGCGCACTCGCGGGGGAGCCGGAAATGCAGCTGACCGCCACGGACAACCACGCCGTCGCCCAGGCGGTGCACGACATCGGGTCGGCGCTGTGGTTCGGCGGGACCGTGATGGGCGTCGCCGGGGTGAACAAGTCGGGCAGTGATCTGCGCGATGGCATCGACCGCATCCGGGTCGCCGAATCGGCGTGGGGACGGTTCGGGCCCGCGCAGTGGCTCGGTATCGGCGCCACCCTGCTCGCCGGCGCGCAACTGGCCCGGGTGGGCAGGCGACGCATGGCGTTGCAGAAGGGTTTCGGGACGGTGGGCGCCGTCAAGGCCGGGCTGGCCGTCGCCGGCGCCGCTGCCACCGCGTACGCCGCCTACTGCGGGAACAAGATCGGGCGGCTTGCCGAGGAGGCGCACCGGCGCGGTGACAAGGTCGAGGTGCGCGACGCGACGCTGTCGACGCCGCAGACTCCGTCGGAGATCGCCGTCTGGCAGCGCAGGCAGCGGCTGACCCAATACCTGGTACCGGCGCTCGCCGGGGCGAACATCGCATGCGGCTCCTACCTCGTCCAGTCCTACCGGATGGGCGCGACCGGCAAGGGCGTGCTCCGGCGACTGCTGCCGGACTGAGCGCGGGCGGTGGCGGCGGAACGCCATCACCGGCAGTCGCGGAAGAACGCCGGCATGTCGGCGGCCACCAGCTCGCCTCCCATTCGAGGAAGTGACCGCCGCGGGGCAGGTCGGTCCACCGGACCACCCGGTACGAGCGCTCTGCCTGCTCCCGCGGGGTGGGGAACCGCTCGCCGTCACCGTGCTGCGCGCGGTGGGCTGGCTCTCCCGGCCTGACCTGCGGGCCTGCACCGCGGGTGCCGGCCCGTGTCGGCGCACAAGCCCGCCGAGGACGGCCCCGGCGCCGTGCTGCGGCTGGTCAACCCCACCCAGCGCCGCCGTGGTGGCCACCGTGTCCGGACTCGACGGCCGGCTGGTCGAGTGCGACCTCGCCGAGCACCCGGTCGACGGCACGGTGCCCGAGGACGCCATCGAGCTCGGTCCCCACCCGCGGCTTCCGGGTCACCCGCTGACCCTGCCCGGCGGGTGATTCCAGGTGCGGGTCTCCGCTTGCACGGAGGCCCGCACCTGGGTCCCTGTGACGGCACCGGCGACACTGCTCATCGCGATTGAGCTGGTCCCTGCGCGTCCGCAGACTGGGCTGCTGCGCCATGCAACAGCAGCCGGTGCCGGCCTCGTATATGCGGGTGTGAGTATGCAGCTCGGCGGGGAGGGTGGCAGAGGTTTTGGAGTTCGACGACTACGTACGGACGCGAGGCGCAGTGCTGGTCCGGCTGGCGCGACTGCTGACCGGCGACCGGCATCGCGGTGAGGATCTGGCGCAGGAGGTGCTGGCGCGAGCGTTCGTGCGTTGGGACCACATCTCGGCCGGAAACCCGGAGGCGTACCTGCGTCGCATGCTGGTCAACGCTGCGATCACGCGCTGGCGGCGGCTGTCGAGCCGGGAGATCGTCGTGGGTGACACCGGTGATCACGCCAGCCGGGTGGATCTCGAATCGGACGTTGTCGAGCGTGACGTCCTGTGGCGTTGTGTCCGGCAGTTGCCCGTCAAGCAACGCGCGGCGGTGGTGCTGCGCTACTACGAGGACCTTGACGACGTGTCGATAGCGGAATTGCTCGATTGTTCGACGGTGACCGTGCGTACGCAGGTGAAACGGGCGCTTGCCACCTTGCGGGCCAAGGTCGGTGCTGATGCGGCGGTGTACACGAACGGAGGGACGCGATGACTGACCTGGATCGAGCGCTGCATGAGACCCTGACCCGTGTTGCCGATGAGGACGTGCACGTCGACCGGCTCCTCGACGGGGCCCGCGCAGCCGGCACCCGCTACCGCCGCCGCCGGCGCTTCCGTCTCGCCGCGGGTGCGGCGGGTCTGTCGGCCGGTGCTGTGGCGGTGGTGCTGACGCTGACGGCGGCGCTGAGCCCGAGCGCCGCGCCGGGGCCCGGCCTGGGGCCCGCGTCGGGGTTGAGTCCGGAACCGAAGGTGACAATGTCGGCGCCGTCGCCATCCACGCCCCCGACGCCTACTCCACGGACGACGCTGCCGACACCGCCGGTCGCTGCCGGCGCCGCTACGGCGGTTGACTCGGCGGCCGAAGTCGGCCGACCGCTGCTGCTGCACCTCAGCCTGGCCCGGTTGCCGTTCCCGGTCACCGGCGCTCAATACCAGCAGTTGATCGACGAGCGGCAGGAACGTCTCGCCATCGAGGGTGTCGGCAACAACGGTGAGCAACGAGAGCTCATCGTGCGGGTCGGGGTCAATACGAAGGACTTCGAAGCGCTGGCCGGTGAGCGCAAGGCCATCCGCGTCGCCGGGCGACCCGGCACCTTCGCCCTGGAGAAGATCGACGGTCGCCGGTACGCCGTGCTGCGCTGGCGGGCCGCAAACGGACTCTGGCTACAGGTTGCGGGAGCGCGGGACGAGACCGATGCGTTGACGGTCGCGGCCAGCGTCCGGCTGGATCGCACCTACCGGTGTGTCGTGCCGTACCGGTTGCGTGCACTGCCGCCCACGATGAAGCCGGAGAGCTGTTCGATGGTGTTCCGCGGCACCACGGTCATCAGCATGCTGAGCGTGAGTAACGGAACCTTCCATGTCCTGTTCACCACCGACCCCGGCCGGGTCACGGACGCCAACGAACGGATCGGCGGCCGATCGGCCCGGGTCCTGGAGCACCGCGGAGACGGCGGCGCCCAGATCATGGAGGTAGCAGTCGACCAGGGCGACAGCACCATGCTGTCGCTGACTGCCTCCGGCCGCTACGACCCGGCGGTGGTCCGTCGGATCGTTGCCGAGTGTGACTGGACGGGCGGCCAGGACCCAGGCATGTGGCCCACTGATCCCCTCAGCGGTCGGTAACCGAGCCGACAACCCGGCGCGTGTGCGGCGGTGGACGCCCCCGTGCGTCCATCGCCGCACGGCCGCTACCAGCGGAACGCCTGGAGGCGGTTTCCGGGGCGGTGTGCTTCACGGGCCGGCCAGCTGATCGCGGCGACGGATGCGATACGCGTCCCCGGCCTCGGCCGTTGGCCGGCGTTCGAGGTGATGTGCACCGGTGCCTCCGATCGGCGGCCGCGGGGGCTCCCTCTACTGGCCACCCCTCATCGCCAGGTGGGTGCACGGGTTCGGGCCGATTCGGGCGCCAGTCGCCGGGTGTCAGGTGGTCAGCGCGCCGGCCAGCCGCAGTGTCGCTGCTCGTAGCCGGTCGGCCCCGATGTCGTCGAGGACCGCTCGTACGTGCTCGGCGGCGAGCGTGGCGAGCAGGGCGTGCGCATCCGCGGCCGGATCAGGGCGGCCGGCGAGGAGCAGGGTCACGTGCTGGTGCCAGAACCGGTACGCCCCGATCCGGTACCGCGCGCCGGGCGCGGCGGTTTCCGAGATCCGGACCAGGTCGAGGTGGTCGAGCAGGTAGTCCAGGTACGCCTCGACGAAGGCGTGCAGCCGGTCGCGTGCCGACGGCGACTCCTCGGCCGGGCCGGGCCCGAGTGGCGCGGGACCCGACAGGATCGCCTCCTGCAGTGCGCGTTCCTGACTGTCGAGCAGGGCGGTGGCCAGCCCCGCCTTGTCCCCGAAGCGCCGGAACAGCGTGCCCTTGCCCACTCCGGCGGCGGCGGCCACCGCCTCCATGGAGACGCCCTCGACGCCGTGTTCGCGGAAGAGGGTCGCCGCGGCGTCCAGCACGGCGACGCGGTTGCGGGCGGCGTCCGCCCGCTCGCGCGGCCGTGTCGTACGCAACTCGATGAGTTCGGGCGGGGGAGTGGCATAACCGGACCGCGGTCCGCTATCGTTCGGAGGCATAACCGGACTGTAGTCCACTTCTCTGGAGGTCGTCATGGCTGCCCGCATCACCCGCGAGGAACTCCGTACCGCCATCGACGCCGGGACCGTCACGGTCGTCGACGCTCTCGGTGGCGAGTACTACGCCCGGCAGCACCTGCCCGGCGCCATCCCGCTCGTCGAGGCCGAGGTGGCCGACCGCGCCGCCGAGCTGTTGCCGGACCGGAACGCGCCCGTCGTCACCTACTGCTCCAACCCGGCCTGCCCGAACAGCGGCCGGGTGGCCGACCGCCTCACCGCGCTCGGCTACACCGACGTACGCAAGTACGCCGAGGGCATCGAGGACTGGGTGAACGCGGGCCTGCCCACCGAGTCCGGCGCGCTCACCCGCTGAGCCGGCGCGGGGAGATCGTACCCGCGACCTCCCCGCGCGATCCGCGCCCCCGCCGCCAACAGGAACGACCAACCGAGAGCTGACCGCAGCGACGCCCGTGGCAACGGCACCTGTCGCCCGCCGCGGTCGTAGGCGCTCCCGACGCGGCACGGCTGGCGCGTTCGCGGTCGGATCGCGATACTCAGCCATCATGGAGGCCCCCGCGAAGTTGGGTCGAGACCTGGCGCACGCGTTGCGTACCGGTCCGTTCTCGGCGGCGCTCCACCTCGCCATCGAGGACCGCGGAATGCGGCTGGAGGAGATCCAGGAACAGCTCTCGGCGGCGGGGGTCAACCTCAGCCTCACCACCCTGAGCTACTGGCGGCGTGGCCGCAGCCGGCCCGAACGCCCCAACTCGATCCGGGCGGTGCGGCTTCTCGAGGAGATCCTCTCCCTGCCGTCCGAGTCGCTGATCGCCCAACTCGGGCCCCGCCGCCCACGTGGCCGGTGGCTGACGCAGCCGCCCGGAACCATCGAGATCGACCGGCTGTTCCGCGAGGGCGCCAGCGTCGTCAAGATGATCGCCGAGGTGGACCGGTGGCAGTACCACGAGCTGACCCGGCTCAGCCTGCACGACCTCTATCTGGTGGGTGACCGACGCCAGGAGATCAGCCTGACCTGCCGCCAGGTGCTCCGTGCCAACACCGACCGGGTGTCGCGCACGGTGGGCATCTTCCGCACGGACGACCTGACCGCCTCGACGCGGATCCACGCGGTACGCAACTGCCGCCTCGGCAGGGTCCGCTCCGACCACGGATCGGGCCTGCTCGTCGCGGAGATCATCTTCGACCGGATGCTCGCCCAGGGCGACTCGGTGGTGATCGAGTACGAGTTCCTCAGCGACTCGCGGACGCCCACCGACAACTACTACCGGGCCTTCACCACACCGGTAGGCGAGTACGTCCTGCAGGTGCAGTTCGACCACGACGCCGTACCGGCCCGGTGTCACCGCTTCGAGCGGCGCGGGCTCAACGCCCCCGACCAGGGCGTCTGGGAGGCGTGGATCGGCTCCACCCACGGCGCTCACCTGATCGCCGGGGACGTGCCACCCGGGATCGTGGGCATGCGCTGGGAGTGGGAGTGAGCGGCCTCCGCCGCTCACTCCCACTCATCCCGGCGGGTGGATCAGCTGACGCTGACCGTCACGTCGTCGATCACGAAACTGGTCTGGTACGACCAGTCCTCCACCCCCTTGAAGGTCAGCGTGGCGGTCTGTCCGGCGAACCGGCTCAGGTCGATCACCTTCTCGACGTAGCCGCTGGTGCGGTCCAGGTTCGAGTAGCCGGCCACGGTCGTTCCGCCGAACGAGACGGTCAGCTTGTCGTAGGCGAGGTTCTCGTACTCCGCCGTGGCGATGCGGATCCAGAAGCGCAGGGTGGCGTTGCCGCACCCGGCCGGGATCGTCACCGGCTGCGAGATCGTGTCGGTCTGCACCGTCCCGCCGCCGTTGAGCCAGGCGTTGCGGCTGCCGGAGCGGGCGGGGTACTGCCACCACGTGCCGATCACGTTCGCCGTGGCGGTCCACGGCGAGGTCCCGCTCTCGAAGCCGGAGTTGCCGACCAGCTGCGCCGGCGTGCAACCGCCGCTGCTGGTCACCGTCCAGGTGAAGGTCGCCGTGGCGGTCCGGCGCGCGGCGTCGGTGAGCGTCACCGTCACGTTCGACGTTCCGGCCGCCGTGGCGCTGCCGGTGATCCGGCCGGTGGACGCCCCGATGGTCAGGCCGGCGGGCAGACCGGACGCGCTCCAGGTGTACGGGGTGCTGCCGCCGCTGCCCCGGACCTGGACGTCGACCGCCTGGCCGACCGCCGACGACTGGTTACCCGGGTTCGTCACCACCGGGTCGCTCGGGCCGGGATCGGTGCCGCCGATGAAGCCGGTGTAGAGCAGGACGTTCGGTGAACCACTGCCCGGGCTGGTGATCTTGCCGGTGGTGCCGTTGTCCACCAGCGCGGCGCGGACCTGGGCGGGCGTCGCGTTGGGATTGGCGCCCAGGTAGAGCGCCGCGGCGCCGGCCGTGTGCGGCGACGCCATGGACGTGCCCGTCATCGTGGCGCTGCCGGTGTTGCTCGAGTAGGAGGCCGAGACGATGCTGGTGCCGGGGGCGAAGAGGTCCAGGCAGGAACCGTAGTTGCTGGTGCTGTTGCGCCCGTCCGAGCTGTTGCTGTTGCCGACCGTGATGGCGGCGGCGACCGCCTGCGGGCTGTAGTAGCAGGCGTCGTCCGAGGAGTTGCCGGCCGCCTGCACGAACTGCACACCCGAGTTGATCAGGCTGGTGACGGCGCTGTCCATCGCCTGGCTGGTGCACCGGCTGCCGCAACCGATGCTGTAGTTGGCGACCGCCGGCTTCTGCGCGTTGGCGCGGACCCAGTCGATCCCCGCGATGAGGTCGTCGTTCGTGCCGGTGCCCTGGCAGTTGAGCACCCGCACGGAAACCACACCGGCCTTCTTCGCGATGCCGTAGGTGGTGCCGACCGCGGTGCCGGCGACGTGCGTACCGTGCCCGTGGCAGTCCTGCGGGGTGCTGTCGTTGTCCACGATGTCGATGCCCTGCCGCACCCGACCGGTGAACTCGGTGTGGCTGGCGTTGATGCCGGTGTCCAGCACGTAGACGGTGACCCCCTGGCCGGGGTTTGCCGGGTAGGTGAAAGTCTGGTTCAGCGGCAGGCTGCGCTGGTCGATCCGGTCGTCACCCCAGTTCGGCGGGTTGGTCTGGGTGTCCGACACCTCGATCCGTTGGACCTGCTCGACGGATGCGACGGACGGGTCGGCGGCAAGCCGCCGCGCCTGCTGGGCGGGCATCTCCGTCGAGAAGCCGATCAGGGCACTGCCGTACACGTGCCGCGTGCGGCCACCGAAGCGGCCGGTCAACTCGCGGGCCCTGGTGCTGACGGCGGTGGGCGCCAGGGCGGTGTCCTTGAGCGTGACGATGTACCGGCCGGCCACCGCGTTCGGGCCGTCCATGTTCCGAATGACGCCGGTCGGCTCGGCCTGGGCCGGACCCCCGGCGCCGATGACGCCGGCTAGCGCCGTGACCAGCGCGAAGCCGGTGGCTGCGAGACGTTGCAACACAACCCTCTCCTCCAAAATGCTCTCCGCTGCCGCGTCCCGGTGACGGCGACACCCGAAGGGCTGTGGCGAGAAGGTAGGAGCGGGCCGCGCCACGGCGGCAGGCCGGTTAACAACCGGCGACGATTCGTAACGTCAAAACTGTTTATGAACGGCGAACACAGGGCCGGCCGCCCGCCAGGTGCGGCCTGAGCAGGGATAACCGGCGGTCGTACCTTTCGGCCGCCGCGTCGGACGATCGGTGCCGCACGGACGACGATCGTCCATCGGGACCGCCCTGTATCGACTCTGACCGGATGCTGCGAGCTCGTGTAAGACTCGCCGCATCCCATGGAGCGAGGCTCTCCGCTCTTCCGCCTCCGGGAGGAACCCACAATGAGGAAGCTCAGCCGCTCCACCGTCGTCGGGGTGGCCGGTGTGGCGTTGGCAGCCGCTGTCCTCCAGCAACCTGCCAGCGCGGCACGTGTCGCGAACGACGGTGCAACCCAGGCCTCGGCGAGCGCCGCGGCTCACCGGCCGGACAACCGTCCCGGCCCCCGCACCAAGCAGTGGATCGAGAAGCGCAAGGCCGCGCTCGCGAAGGTCGCGCGCGGCGAGGCGGAGATCGACGCCAACGGCAACGTCACGGTGGACGCCGCGACGAACAACGTCGTCGAGGTCGAGTTCGAGAAGACCGACAAGATCTTCACTATTCTCTCCGAGTTCGGGACGCAGAGCGTGGGCCGGTACGGCACCGCGCCCGGCCCCCTGCACAACCAGATCCCTCAGCCCGACCGGTCTGTGGACAACTCCACCACCTGGGCCCCGGACTTCAACACCGCCCACTACGAGGAGCTCTTCAACGGCTCGGGCGAGTCGATGAAGCGCTTCTACGAGGACCTCTCCTCCGGCAAGTACTCGGTGACCAACACGGTCAGTGACTGGGTGAAGGTCCCCTACAACGAGTCCTACTACGGCGACAACGCCATCGAGGACTTCGGCGGCTCGTGGGCGTTCATCCAGGACACCGGCAACGCCTGGTACCAGAAGGCGCTCAGCTCCATGACGGCGGACCAGATCAACGCCTACCTGGCGCAGTTCGACGTCTGGGACCGTTACGACTTCGACAACGACGGCAACTTCGACGAGCCGGACGGGTACATCGACCACTTCCAGGCGGTCCACGCCGGTCAGGGCGAGGACGCGGGCGGCGGCGCGCAGGGCGCCGACGCCATCTGGTCGCACCGCTGGTACGTCAACCAGACCGACTACGGCCTGACCGGCCCGAACGTCGGCGGCCAGGCGAACCTGTCCGGCGGCGCCCGGATCGGCAACTCGAACTACTGGCTCGGCGACTACACCACCGAGCCGGAGAACGGCGGGCTCGGCGTCTTCGCTCACGAGTTCGGCCACGACCTCGGGCTGCCGGACTACTACGACACGGCCGGCGGCGAGAACGGCACCGCCTTCTGGACGCTGATGAGCTCGGGCTCGTGGCTGGGGCACGGCGCCGCGGCGAACGAGGGCATCGGCACCACGCCGGGCCTCATGGGCCCCGAGGAGAAGCTGTTCCTCGGCTGGCTCGACCACCGCGACGTCGACCTCGGCCAGAGCGGCACGGTCCTGCTGGATCCGGCCCAGGACGCCAACGCCGCCAACGCGCAGGCCATCAAGGTCAACCTGCCGTCGAAGACGACGTCGAAGACGTACACGACGCCCACGTCGGGCCAGTACGCCTGGTGGACCGACAGCGCCGACCACCTGAACGAGTCGCTCGCCCACGCCGTGCCGGCCGCGTCCCGGGTCACCGTGACGACGAAGGCCTGGTACGACATCGAGTCCGGCTACGACTTCCTGTACGGCGAGTACTCGACCGACGGCGGCGTCACCTGGGTGCGCGCCGGCCAGGCGATCACCGGTTCCTCCAGCGGGAAGTGGACCACGCTCCGCTTCTCGTACGACGCGAACGGCGCGGCGACGCAGTTCCGGTTCCGGTACCAGACGGACGGCGGCGTCCACTTCGCCGGAGCGTTCCTCGACGACATCGTCGCCAAGTCCGGCGGCACGACGCTGTTCACCGACGACGCCGAGCAGGCCGGCGGGTGGACCGCAACGGGTCTGTGGAAGCGCGCCACCGGCACGGTGACGACGACCGCCGACACGTACTACCTGCTCGAGAACCGGCAGTACGTCGGCTACGACGACACCCTGCGCACCGGCCCCTACCAGTACAGCTTCCCCTACACCGCGCCGGACAAGGTCGAGTTCTTCTCCTTCCGGCCGGGCATGCTGGTCTGGTTCGTCGACCACACGGTCGAGGACAACAACACCTCGGAGCACCCGGGGACGGGCCTCTCGCTGCCGGTGGACGCGCGGCCCGCGCCGTTCAGCTACCCCGACGGGACCCGGCCGAGCAACCGCCGCCAGCCGTTCGACGCGACCTTCGGGCTCCAGCCCGTGCCGGAGATGTGCCTGCACAAGGAGGTGCTGGCGGGCAGCGGAAAGTCCCAGACCGTCCAGCTGCTGAACGCGTGCGCTCCGGCCAACGCCGGCATCCCGACGTTCGACGACAGCGACCCGGCGGCGTACTACAGCACCGAGAACCCGCAGAACAGCGTCAAGTTGGCCGGCCACGGTGTGACGGCCACGGTCACGGCGCAGTCGGGCAACGTCCTGACCGTCAGCGTGGTGAACCCGCCGGCCGGCTCGTGAACCGGTAGGCGCGCCGACGCGTCGAGACGAGCGGAGGGCCGGGAGTCGACTCCCGGCCCTCCGCAGGTTCCACGGGCGTCGTCAAGGGGCCAAGAACTGCTGGCTCGTCGGTGGTCGGCGCCTCGCGAGAACCGCCACTCGTTATCGGTCGGCGGCCGCCTCTCTGAGGTGTTACCAGCTCGTTCCGAATCGCAATCATGGATTCGTGGTCGATCTCGCTCCTCCGCCACGAACCCCACGGCTCGGCTGCCGGCGGTGGGAAGAGCCGGTCCGCCCTTCGGACCGCGGGGTCACCGGGCGTCGTCCGGAGCGCGTACCCTCGGCCGGGTGATCCGCAGGACGGCGCGTGCCTCGCTGGCGGCGCTGACCGTGGTCGCCGTCGGCGTCGGGCTGGCCGGCTGCGCTGCCGGACCGACCGACCCGGCGCCGGTCTGGCGCGGGGCCACGACGGGTCCGACGCCGCCCGCCACCGGCGCCGCGACGCCGCCGGCCGCTTCGGTCGAGGTGCGGCTGGCGTTCGCCGGTGACGTCCACTTCACCGGCCGAACCCTGCGCCTGCTCGACGACCCGGAGACGGCCTTCGGGCCGATCGCGTCGACGCTGCGCGACGCCGACGTCACGCTTGTCAACCTCGAGACGGCGGTGACCGACCGAGGCACGCCCGAGCCGAAGACGTACCACTTCCGGGCGCCGGAGACCGCCTTCGCGGCGCTGCGCGCGGCCGGGGTCGACGCGGTGTCGATCGCCAACAACCACATCCTCGACTACGGCCGGCAGGGTCTCGCCGACACCCTCGACGCCGCGGCGGAGGCCCGGTACCCGGTGTTCGGCGCGGGCCGCGACGCCGACGCGGCGTACGCGCCCTGGCTGACCACGGTTCGAGGGCTGCGGATCGCGGTGCTCGGCATGTCACAGGTGCATGACTTGGCCGGGTCGTGGCGAGCGACGGACACCCGATCGGGGGTGGCGATGGCGTTCGATCCCGCCCGGGCCACGGCCGCGGTGCGGTCGGCGCGGGAGCGGGCCGACCTGGTGATCGTCTTCATGCACTGGGGCGTGGAGGGCAACTCGTGCCCGAGCGGGGAGATGAAGACGTTCGCCGGAAGGCTGTCCGAGGCCGGCGCCGACATCGTGGTCGGTACGCACGCGCACACGCTGCTGGCCGACGGCTGGCTGGGCCGGACCTACGTGCACTACGGACTGGGCAACTTCCTCTGGTACGCCACGTCGCACAGCACGGACTCCGGTGTGCTGAAGCTGGTCGTCCGCGGCCGGACGGTGGTGAACAGTCGGTTTGTCCCGGCGACGGTCTCCGCCAGCGGTCAGCCGGTGCCGGCCACCGGGGCTGGCAAGCAGCGCATCCTCGGCAAGCTCGCCACCGCACAGCGGTGCACCGGCTTGGCGGCCAAGCGCCCCGGATAGCGCGGCGGGCGGCCCTCGCCGTCCAACTGGTCAGCAGCTCCCATGGCAGCTACGGACGGGTGTCAACCGGGCCGGCCGCTGGTGCGGGGGCGACGTCGCGCGGCGGTTGCGGCGTCGGGCGGGCCCGGGCACGCACCAGGTGGTGCAGCACCACCAGGGGAGCCACGCCGGCCGGGTACCAGGCCAGGTCGACGGGGTCGAACTGCACACCGAGCGCCAGCCTGGCCGCCAGGCTCCGCGCCGACAGTTCGGCCGGCACCCCGGTCAGCTGCGCGCACTCCACCACCCAGCAGAACACGATGGCGAGCGTCCCGGCCGGCACCGGCGCCATCCGGGGCCGCAGGAACAGCACCCCGGCCCAGACCATCGACGCGTACAGCGCGGTGCCGGAGTACTGCCGCAGCGCCCCGTCGTCGACGGCGCGGATCAGCAGGGCGAGGCCCAGGAACAGCAGCGCGGCCAGCGGCATGAGCAGCCGCACCGTACGGGCCATGATCGGCATTCTCGCGAACGTACCACCTGGCTCCGCCGTACCTCGACAAGCGGGCCGATGCGCCGGTGTGGGTGGCTTATGGTGAAGCCGGAGCGGCCATGGTGGCGAGATGCTGATGCGAGGCGCGCCCCGACCAGAGCCGTAGGGCCTTCACGTTTGCGGTTGAAGGATGGACCCCATGACAGCACGAACATCCGCTCGCGCCGGAGCGCTCGTCGTTCCGAGCGGGAGCCAGCGGCACCCCGGCTACCGCTGACATGGACTGGGCCGGATGGGGTCTGTTCGGGTTGGTCGCCACCGCGGCGCTCACCGCGGCGTTGATCAGTGCCCAACTGGCCGGCCTCACCCGTCTCGACCTTCCCCTGGTGCTCGGGACCCTGGTCACAGAGGATCCCGACCGGGCCCGCGTGGTCGGATTCTTCATGCACCTCTGCGCGGGTCAGGGCTTCGCCCTCGGCTACGCGGCCACGTTCGCCGTGCTGCACCGGGCCACCTGGTGGATCGGGGCGCTACTCGGGCTGCTGCACGTCGGCATCGCGTTGACGGTGCTCCTTCCGCTCCTGCCGGGTGTCCACCCACGCATGGCCTCGCAGCGGGCGGGCCTGACCAGCACGGCCGTGTTGGAGCCGCCCGGCCTGTTCGCCGTCAACTACGGCGTGCAGACTCCCGCGGTCGCGGTCGTCATCCACATCATCTACGGCATCGTCCTCGGACTCCTCCTCCAGGCCGACTGACCCGTGGTCGCCGACTCGTGGGGGAACGGTAGTCATGACTGATGGAATCGACCTGGCTTCCTCCCGGCGGCCGCCACCGATCAGCGAGTACGGGCTGCTGGGCGACACCCGCACCGCCGCCCTTGTGGCCGGTGACGGCGGGATCGACTGGATGTGTGTGCCGCGCTTCGACGGCGAGCCGCTGTTCGGCCGGCTGGTCGGTGGCCCGGAGGGGGGAACGTTCCGGGTCGGACCGGCCCAGCGGGGGACGGTCGTCGACCGATGCTACCGGCAGCACACCGCCACCCTGGAGACGACCTGGGCAGGGGGCGGCGGCCGGCTCACCCTCATCGAGGGCATGGTGACCGAGATCAGCGGGCGGCTGCTGCCGACGACACTGCTGGTGCGGCGGCTGTCCGCCGAGCAGGAGGCGGTCGAGGCCGTCGTGGAGTTCGACCCCCGCCTCGGCGCCCTGCACCGCCGGCCCCGGATCCACCACCGTCGCCAGGCCCTGGTCTGTGCATGGGGGTCGGTCGCGGTCTCCCTGTCGAGTGCACCCGAGCTCGCCATCGAGACCGGCCGGTCCACCCCGATCACGGTCCGGCCCGGCAACCCGGTCACCCTCGTCCTGGCCGTGGCCCACCGCGAACCGCTGATTCACGTCGAGCCGGCGACGGCCTGGGACCTGCTCGTCGAGGACGAGAACCGGTGGCGGGACTGGACCGCCGAGATCGACCCGTCGCTGCCGTTCCGCGAGGCCGTCGTACGCAGCCTGCTCACCATGCGGCTGCTGACCTACTCACCCTCGCAGGCTCCGGTCGCTGCGCCCACGACGTCGTTGCCCGAGGACCCCGGCGGGATACGCAACTGGGACTACCGCTACGTCTGGCCCCGGGACGCCAGCATCGGCGTCAGCGCCTTCTTGGGCGTCGGCAAGGCCAGGGAGGCCCACGGCTTCCTCGCCTGGCTGCTGCACGCCAGCCGGCTGCAGCGGCCACGCCTGCCCGCACTGCTTACCCTGCACGGCCGCCACGTGCCGGCGGAACGCGACCTGCCCGGCTGGCCCGGCTACCTCGCCAGCGTCCCGGTACGGATCGGCAACGGCGCCGCCGGCCAGCACCAGCTCGACGGCTACGGCTGGGTGGTCGACGCGGCGTGGGCGTTCGCGCAGGCCGGACAGCGCCTCTACAGCGAGACGTGGCGGGCGGTGCGCGGCTTCGCCGACGTGGTCGCCCGGTGCTGGCAGGAGCCCGACGCCGGCATCTGGGAGGTCCGCGAACCGGCTCAGCACGTCCATTCCAAGCTCATGGGCTGGCTCGCCCTGGACCGCGCCCTGCGCATCGCCGACACCCATCCGCTGCCGGACCGCCAGCGCCGGCGCTGGCAGGAGGCACGGGACGCGATCGCCGCCGAGGTCCGCACGCGCGGCTTCGACCCCGAGGCGGGCTGCTACATGCGCGGCTACGGCACCCAGGACCTGGATGCCGCCCTGCTCGTCCTTCCGCTGCTCGACCTGGACAGCGCCGACTCGCCCCGGGTGCGGGGCACCATCGACGCCGTCCGGGACCGGCTCTCCGCCGGCGGTCCGCTGATCTACCGCTACCCGCCGGGCCGCGACGGCTTCCCTGGCAGGGAAGGCGCGTTCCTGCCCTGCTCCTTTTGGCTCGTGCAGGCCCTGGCCCGCACCGGGCGTCGCCGCGAGGCCGTCGCGCTGTTCCAGACCCTGCTCGACCACGCCAGCCCGCTCGGCCTCTACGCCGAGGAGATGGACCCCGCGACCGGCGCCCACCTCGGCAACTACCCCCAGACGCTGACCCACGCCGCGCTCGTCCAGGCCGCACTCGCCATCCGGGACGCCCCCACCAGCGGTGCGGTGCCTGACTGACCGAGGGAGCGCCCGCGGCCGCTTGCACCACACCTTGGACATGCTCGACCAGTTGGGCGCGGCGCCGTGGGCGGCGCGGGCGCGGGGCGAACTGGAAGCACTGGCCTGCGCGCCCCGCAACCCGCGGCGTCGGCCGCCGCCGACCTCACCCCGCAGGAACTGCAGATCGCCCGGCTCGCCGGCACGGAAATGCCCAACCGGGGCGGCGCAGCTGTTCCTCAGCCCCCAAGACGGTCGCGAACCACCCCTACAAGGCGTACCCGAAGCTCGGGGTCACCAGCCGCACCGAGCTGGCCGCTCTGGCGTTGTGACCAGCCCGGCGTTACCGATCAGAGGCCGTCAGGACTGATCGCCTTCGCCACCTCGCTCAGGTCATTGTTCAGCTGGTGATCGCGCCCGGGTAGCAGGTGCAGCTGTGCCTGCGGGATGGCGCGGGCGTACAGGTCGGCATGCGACGGTGGGGCAGTCTCGTCCCGGAGCCCATGAAACACATGCACCGGCACGCCTTGTGGCAGCCTCGAGCCGAGGTCGTGCGCCAACTCGAACTCGTCGCCGGGCCAGCCGCCGGCACCGACGAACGGTGCGGCGACCAGCACGATCGCTTCGAGTTCCGGTTCCGGTGGCCGCTCGGTGAGCGCGTTGACGAGGATCGTCGCGCCCACCGAATGGCCGACGACGACCGCCCCGTCGTCCAGCGCGGTCATCTCACGCCGGATGGCCGCGCTCCACCGGGCGTAGCTCGGGTCGTCTTCGTTCGGCATGCCCGGGTAGCGGACGTCGTACCCGTTCCCCAGTTCTCGCCTCAGGCTGTCGCACAGCTTGTCGTCCCACTCGTCGTGCGCGCCCGCGCCGCCGCCCTGAATGAACAGGATCTGCCGGGTCTCTGCCATGACGATCCACCTTCGCGCTTTCCTGGAGTGCGTGCGAGGGGTCAGCTGGCTGTGGTCGGGGCGGTTGTTCTGCGCGTCGTGGCGCATCATGATCGGACGATGCGGGACAGCGTGTTCCGATGGTAGTCAGCACATGCTGGGCCCTGCACGCCGTGGCGTCGCTTGCTGCGGCATGTCTGCTCTGGGCCTTCAGCGTTCCCAGGCTTCTCCTTACTCCTGGTGCTCGGCGCGGCTCCCGTGCTCTGTCTGACCGGTGCTGCCTGGGCTGTCTGGGTGGTGACGTTCGGGATACGGCGGCAATGGTCCTGGTCGTTCCTGCCGGCTCCGATGATCGTCGTGCGCGCGGTGGCGCTGCTCGGCACGGGAGCACCGCTGCAGGCCCGCTGCGCCCCACGCCGCGTGCCGGTGCGACGGGCGAGGGCCCGCCGTTGGGTGGCGCCGCCTGACCGACCGGGATCAGGGTCGGTCGCGGTCGCGAACGATCAGTAACGACGCGATCTGGGCGCCGATCTACGACGACGCGCTGATGACCGAGCCGCTGACGCCCCCGCCCAGGGTGTTACGAGGCGCGCGGCAGCGCGAGCCAGTCCTGCCAACTGATGTCACGGCCCAGATAACGGGGCTGCTGGAAGGGCCAGTCGGCCGCGATCCAGCGCGGTACCAGCGCGTCGAACGCGCGCTCCACCTCCCCGCCGACGAGGTCGTCCACCACCCACCAGGAGACCTCGCCGTCGGAGCCGACGCGCTCGGGCGGGTCGATGTAGACGCACCCGAGGATCCTGGTTTCCTCCTCGTCCAGCAGCGCGTAGTTGAACGACTGGTGCGCGGCGATCTCCTTTTCGTGCCGCAGCAGGTCGATGCGGTTCTGTTCGTAGGTCATCGTCTCCGGCGGCCACGCCCAGGCCGGACCGAAGATCTTCCACAAGCGCTCTCGGGAACCCATCACGGCGGGGTAGTCGAGCGGGCTGTCCGCCTCCCGGATCGGCCGCAGGTGAAGGGTGGTGTCGGGCACCGGCACGTGGACGGGGTGGACGAAGTCGTCAGGCAGCCAACTCATTGGGCCGAGGCTACAACCGGTGGTTCCGGGGGTGTTGCAGGAGGCTGGGGCGCCGACCGCGACCATGCGGCTTCGCCACGATGGACCTCAGTTCCCCCCGGGCGCTTGGTCCTTGACGTCGGCATAGCCGGCCTTCGCGACCGACGTGGATCACACCGATAAGCATCGAGTATTTAGGTGCTCACCCCGCAAAGCGTTCGGGCTGTTCATGCTGGCCGATCCCGGATAGGGTCCCCGCCATCGTCTCAGGCAGGAGGTTTCCGGTGGTCAGGAAGCGTGCGCTTCGCGTTGTCGTCGGTCTCGCCGCACTCTCACTCGCCGTCGCCGGCTGCGGCCGCTCGACCAGCGGCCAGACGCCGCAGGCCGGTGCCTCCGCCTCGGCCGCCGCCGACGCCAAGGCGGCCGACCTGGTCCCGGCCGCCCTCAAGGAAAAGGGCGTCCTGCGGGTCGCCACCGCCGAGGGCTACCCGCCGATGGAGATGTACAAGGAGGGGACCCAGGAGCTGACCGGCGTGGACCCGGAGCTGGCGGCGGCGATCGCCGGGCGGCTCGGCCTGAAGCTGGAGATGACCAACGCCAGCTTCCCCGGCCTGATCCCGGGTCTGCAGGCCGACCGGTGGGACCTGGCGATGTCCTCGATGAGCGACACCGAGGAGCGCCGCAAGGCCGTCGACTTCGTCGACTACTTCCAGGCCGGTGGCGCCATCATGGTGGCCAAGGGCAACCCGGCCGGGGTGAAGGACCTGGCGGACCTGTGCGGCCGGGCCGTGGTGCTGGCCAAGGGCAGCTCCAACCTCGCCATCGGCGAGAAGCAGAACGCTTCGTGCGCCAAGAAGATGACCATCTCGCAGAGCGAGGACGCCCCGACCGGCCTGCTGCAGATCGACGCCGGGCGGGCGGTGGCCACCATCGTCGACTACCCGGTGGCCAAGATGCTGGCCACGCAGAGCGGCAAGTACGAGGTGCTGGAGGCCCAGTACGAGGCCGGCCCGTGGGGCATCGCGATCGACAAGAAGGACAGCCAGCTGCGGGACGCCGTCCAGCGGGCCCTGCAGGAGCTGATCGACTCGGGCGAGTACACCAAGCTCCTGGAGAAGTGGGGCGTGCAGGGCAGCGGTGTGCAGGCCGCGACGGTCAACGACCAGAAGTGAGCACACCGGTGGATACGACCGCCACGGGCCCGGCCTCGGCCGGGCCCGCCGGCCCGGCGTCGCCGGAGGTGAACCGGATCAGTCACCCGCTGCGGCCGGGGCGCTGGCTGGCCGCCGGGGTGACCGCCCTGGTCCTGGCCTGGCTGGCCTGGACCATCGCGATCAACCCGAACCTGCACTGGGACATCGTCGTCGAGTATCAGTTCGACCGGGTCATCCTCGAAGGGCTCTGGGTCACCGTCCAGCTCACGGTCGCGTCCATGGCGATCGGTGTGGTGCTCGGCGTCGTCGTGGCGCTGATGCAGGTCTCCGACAGCCGCGTCCTGCGCGCCGGCGCCATGGCCTACGTGTGGTTCTTCCGCGGCACGCCCCTGCTGGTGCAGCTGATTTTCTGGTTCAACATCGCGCTGATCTTCCCCGAGGTCGGGCTGGGCGTGCCGTTCGGCGGCCCGAAGCTGATGACCTGGGAGACGAACACCTTGGTCACCGGATTCGTCGCGGCGCTGCTCGGGCTCAGCATCAACGAGGGTGCCTACATGAGCGAGATCGTTCGGGCCGGCCTGCGCGCGGTCGACCCGGGCCAGCAGGAGGCCGCCGCGGCCCTGGGCATGTCCCGCACGAAGATCATGCGGCGGGTGGTGCTGCCGCAGGCGATGCGGATCATCGTCCCGCCGACCGGCAACCAGTTCATTTCCATGCTGAAGACCACCTCGCTCGTCTCGGTGATCGCCGGCGCCGACCTGCTCACCGTCGCCCAGCGGCTCTACCTGACCAACTTCGAGGTGATCGCCCTGCTGATCGTCGCGTCCCTGTGGTACCTGGTCCTGACCACCGTCGCCAGCATCGGCCAGTACTACCTGGAACGCCGGTTCAGCCGCGGCTTCGGCGCCACCGCGCCGGGAACACTGCGCGGGCGGATCGGCCGCAACCTGCGCTTCACCGGGAGCGCCCGATGACCCCGCCGATGGTGCAGTGTCGCTCCCTGCGTAAGAGCTTCGGCCGGCTGGAGGTGCTGCGCGGCATCGACCTGACCATCGAACGAGGCCGGGTCGTCTGCGTGGTCGGCCCGTCCGGCTCCGGCAAGTCCACCCTGCTGCGCTGCGTCAACCACCTAGAGGAGCCGCAGGCGGGCCGGGTCTACGTCGACGGCGAACTGATTGGCTACACCGAGCGCGGCGGCCGGCTACGGCCCCTGCCGGACGCCCTGCTGCGCCGCCAGCGCGAGTCGATCGGCATGGTCTTCCAGCGCTTCCACCTGTTCCCGCACCGCACCGCCCTGGAGAACGTGATGGAGGGCCTGGTCGCGGTGAAGGGCGTCCCGACCGCCGACGCGCGGCGGCGCGCCGGCGAACTGCTCGACCGGGTGGGGCTGGCCGACCGCGCGCACCACTATCCGGCGCACCTGTCCGGCGGCCAGCAGCAGCGGGTGGCCATCGCCCGCTCGCTGGCCATGTCGCCGAAGCTCATGCTCTTCGACGAGCCGACCTCGGCGCTCGACCCGGAACTGGTCGGCGAGGTGCTGGAGGTGATGAAGGACCTCGCCGCGAGCGGCATGACCATGATCGTGGTCACCCACGAGATGGGCTTCGCCCGCGAGGTCGGCGACGACCTCGTCTTCATGGACGAAGGCCTCGTCGTCGAGCAGGGTCCACCCCGCGAGGTGCTCGCCGCGCCACGGCACGACCGCACCCGCGCCTTCCTGTCCAAGGTGCTCTGATGGCCCGGCTGGACCTGCTGGTCACCGGCGGCGATGTGGTCGACGGCACCGGCTCGCCGTCCCGCCCCGCGGACGTCGGCGTCCGCGACGGACGGCTCGTGCTGCTGCCTCCGGGCAGCCGTACGTCCGCCGCCGAGGTCATCGACGCGACGGGGCTGGTCGTCACGCCGGGCTTCATCGACGTGCATACCCACTCCGACCTGCTCGCCGGGGACGACGAGCAGCGGGAGGTGCTGCGCCGGGCCCCGCTGCTGCAGGGCGTCACCACGGAGATCTGCGGCAACTGCGGCATCAGCCCCTTCCCGGTCCCGCCCCAGCGCGCCGAACCGGTGCGGGAACTGATCGCCGCGACGTTTGGGCCACCCGCGTCGGCGTACAGGTCGTTCGCCGAGTTCGCCGACGCCCAGGGCGTGGCCCGACGCAACCACCTCGCCGCCCTCGTCGGCCACGGCACGCTGCGCGCCGCCTTGGTCGGCTTCGCCCAGCGGCGGGCCACCCCCGCGGAGATCCAGGCGATGTGCCAGCTGCTCGACCAGGCCCTAGCTGCCGGCGCGGCCGGCCTGTCGACCGGCCTGATCTACTCCCCGGGCGTCAACGCCGGCACCGACGAGGTCATCGCGCTGGCCCGGGTCGCGGCCGCACACAGCAAGCCGTACGTGACCCACCTGCGTGACGAGATGTCCCAGGTCGAATCCGCACTCGAGGAGGCCATCGAGATCGCCACCGCGGCCGGGTCGGCGCTGCAGGTCTCCCATCACAAGACCGCGGGCCGGCGTGCCTGGGGCGCCACTGTCCGCACCCTCGCCCGACTCGAACAGGCGCGCGCCGACGGCCTCGATGTCACCTGCGACGTCTACCCGTACACCGCCGGCAGCACAGCCCTGCACGCGATGTTGCCGCCGTGGCTGATCGCCGACGGGGTGCCGGCGATGCTCACCGCCGCCGCCGACCCGGCGGTCCGCGACCGGATCCGCCACGACCTGGTCGCCGGCGTGCCCGGCTGGGAGAACACCGTCGGCAACGGCGGCTGGGACCTGATCCGCGTCGCGTCCGCCCCGAACAACCCCGACGCGCAGGGACAGACCATCGCCGACCTGGCCGCCGCGCGCGGTGTCGACCCGGTCGACTGCGCCTGCGACCTGCTCGCCGCCGAACACGGCGACGTCACCATCCTCAGCCACTCCATGCACGAGGACGACGTACGCCGGGTGCTGGCCAGCCCGCTGACCATGCTGTGCTCCGACGGCGTACCGAAGGGGGGCCGTCCCCACCCGCGGTGGGCGGGCAGCTTCGCCCGGGTGCTCGGGCACTACGTTCGTGAGGTGGGACTGCTGGAGCTGGCGGGGGCGGTGCACAAGATGACCGGGATGCCCGCGGCCCGCTTCGGCCTCCGCGACCGCGGGCTGCTCGCCGACGGATACGCCGCCGACCTCGTGGTCCTCGACCCGCAGACAGTCGCCGACGGCGCCACCTACGACGATCCGCTGGCCCCACCACACGGCGTGCGGTGCGTGCTGGTCGGCGGCCGGGTCGTCGTGGACGGCGGCGAGGTCACCGACGCGCGGCCGGGCCGGGTGCTGGCCGTACCGGATCGGCAGCGCGCCGTGCCGGGGCCGCGATGAGCCCGGCGGTGCGAATCGGGGCGATGGTGCGGCGGCTGGACGACGGCCGCACCCACGTGAGCGACCCCGACCAGGTCCTGCCGCTGGCCAGCGTCGGCAAGGTGCTGCTCCTCGGCGAGGTCGCCCGGCGCCTCGCCGATGGGACGCTCGCCGCGGGCCAGCAGGTGGAACTGCTCGACACCGACCGGGAGGTCGGCGGCACCGGCCTGCTCGGCCAACTGTCGCCCCGGTGGTGGACGGTCACCGACCTGGCCACCGCGGTCGCCACGGTCAGCGACAACGCCGCCACCAACGCGCTGCTGCGGCTGGTGACCCTGGACGCCGTGCGGGACCTGGCCCGCGGCGCCGGACTGTGGGACACCACCGTGCACGACCGGATCCGCGCCGAGCGCGGCCCCGGCGTACCGGAAACCTTCGCCACCGGCACCGCCCGCGAACTCTGCGCCTTCCTCGCCGACGTGGCGAAGGGGACCTGGCACAGCCCGCAGGCGTGTGAACTGCTGCGCGGCTGGCTCGCCGGGAACACCGACCGCACGATGGTCGCCGACTCGATCGGCCACGACCCCTGGTCAGGCGACGGCGTCCGGGTGGAGAACAAGACCGGCACCGACACCGGGGTACGCGCCGACACCGGCATCGTGTCCGGCCGGCACACCGTCGTCTACGCCGTGATCGCCGCGTTCGCGCCGGGGGAGGAGCGGGCCGCCGTCGCCGAGCTTCGCCGCTGGGGTGCAACAGTTGACCGGCTCGGCGGACCCCACCGCTCCGACAACTCCTGACTCAGCGCCGCCGCCGCGTCGCGCAGCCGCTCGACGAACCTGCCGACCACGGGGTTCGGGTTGCCGGAACGCATCGCCACGCCGATCTCCCGGTACAGCTTGGCGTGCGCGAGCTGCCGCACCGCCACCTCCCCGGGGTTGCGCAGGCCGAGCGACGGCACCAGCGCCACCCCGACACCGGCCCGGACCAGGCCCAGCACCACCTCGTAATGGTCGCTGCGGCAGCGGATCCGCGGCGCGAAGCCCTCCGCTCGCGCCGCCAGCTCCAGCACCGACACCTCGCCCTGCACGCCGAGCGTGGTGATCCACGGTTCGGCGGCAAGATCGGCGAGCCGTAGGCGCCGCCGGCGGGCGAGCGGATGATCCGGAGGAAGCACCACCAGCTGCGGGTCCACCATCAGCGGCTCGACCTTCGCGTACGGCGACTCCTGCGCCGGGCTCAGCGGATGGTCGAAGACCACCACCAGGTCCAGCTCACCCTGATGCAGGCGGGGCAGCAGCTCGTGCGGCTGCCCCAGGATCAGCGCCAGCTCGACCTGCGGATGCTCCCGGGTGAAGCTCGACAGCGCGCGCGGCAGCAGTTCGGTGCCAGCGGTGGCGAAGAACCCGATCCGCAGCATCCCCTGGCGGCCCTCGCCGTGTGCGGACAGCTCGTCGCGGGCCGCCGACATCAGATCGGAGATCTGCTGCGCGTAGTCCGCAAGGCGCTGGCCCGCGACGGTGAGCCGCAGGCTCCGCGGCCCCCGGTCCACCAGCGCCACCCCGGCCTCCTGCTCCAACGCGGCGAGCTGGTGGGAGACCGCGGACGGGCTCAGCGCAAGCCGCTCCGCGGCGGCGACGATGGTGCCGTGGCGGGCGATCTCCAGGATGACCTGCAGGCGTGCGGTGTTGAACATCTGCGGGTTGCCTCCCTGCTCAGGACCCGGCACCGCCTTCCCAGGAAGCGGTGGCCACACCGTAGCGCCTCTTGCCGGTGTATGCCCTACGCCTCCCGAGGTGGTGAAGTGGCCGGCTGGACGGCTGACCAGTGGGTGAAGGGCTCTCCGCGACCCCTTCGGGCATCGCCGTTCCCGGGATCGCCGGTGCCGCCCGTGCCGCCGACCACACCGGTGGGGCGACGGTCACCTCGGACATGCCCGGTTCTTCGCTTTGACCGCACCCGTTCTGGTGCACGTCATCGGTCCAACCTGCCTCCTGAAAGCGTTCCAATCGCCCCCGGCTTCCGCCCCCGGCCCGGCTGGCACCGCACCGTCGAACGGTTGCCGGGCTCGCCGCCGCCCTGTCGGACCTGTGGATGACGCTGTTCTATCCGGGAATCGGAAACGCGTTCGGTTATCCCGACGGCGCCGCGCGGCGCCGAGGGCGGCAGTCATCGCTCACCGGGCCACCACGACGGAAAGATCGCGCGGTAGCGGGGTATGAGGCCGATGGCGAGCCTCCGGCCGGGCCGGTGCCCGTAGCCTGTCCTCAGGCGAGGACGGTGCGGAGGTCCGGAGGACGTCGATGGTGACCGAAGGCGGCGCCGACACGGCGGCTCCGACCCCACGGGACCCCGGCCGCCCCGCGTTCCTGGAACTCTTCTTCGACCTGACGTACGTCTTCGCGATGATCTCCCTGGTCAAGACGCTCGCCGACGACGTGAGCTGGACCGGCGCCGCCCAGACGCTGGTCCTGCTACTCGCGTTCACCCTGGTCTGGGCGGTGACCGCGTGGGCCGCTGACACCCTGGACCTGACGCGGCCCGCGGTCCAGGTGCAGTTCATCGGGGTGGCGGCCGGAAGCCTGCTGCTGGCGGCCGCGGCACCCGACGCCTACGACGGGCGCGGCCTGCTCTTCGCGATCACCTACCTGGCGATCCACCTCGGTTCGAGCACCTACTACCTCCTGCTCGTGCCGAGCGCGGCCGAGCCGCGTCGCAGCGGCAGGATCTTGTTCTGGTACAGCATCGCCGCCGTCGGCTGGATCGGCGGCGCGCTGGCCACCGGCCACACCCGCCTCCTGCTCTGGGCGGCGACCGTCGCCATGGAGTACGTCGCCGCCTCGCTCGGCTGGCCGCTGCCGAAGCTCGGGCGGTCCCAGCCGCAGGAGTGGCGGCTGGTCGGCGAGCGGGTGGCCGAGCGGTACCGGCAGTTCGTCATCATCGCGCTCGGCGCGTCCATCTTCGTCATCGGGACGACCTTCACCGTGAGCGACTACACCATGGGCCGGGCGTGGGCGCTCCTGGTGGTGTTCACGATCGTGGTGCTGGCCTGGCGGATCTACATCTACCGGGCCGGCGAGCTGCTGACCGAGGCCATCGCGCGATCGACGAACCCGTCACTGCTCACGCAGTCCGCCGCGGTCACTCACCTGATCATGGTGGCGGGCATCGGCGGCATGGCGGTCACGAGCCACCTCATCGTGACGCGTCCCTTCGGAGAGACGCCGCCCTCGTACGCTGCGGTCATCCTCGGCGGGCCCGCGCTGTTCCTGGTCGGCCGCGCGGCGCTGGACTACACGGTCTTCGGTCGGATATCCCGGTCCCGGCTGGCCGGGCTGGTCCTGCTGGCCGGAGCGGCGCCGGCCGCGGGCCTGCTGCCGCCGGTCGTGGTAGCGCTGCTCGCCATGAGCATCCTGGCCCTGGTCGCTGCGGCGAATCTGGTGAGCACCCACCGGCGCGCCCGCGTGCCGATGCCACCGGCGCTCGGATGACCCTCACCCGGCCGGCACGGTGACCCGGACCGGCCGCGCGTGTGCGGGCAGCGTCTCCCAGGCCAGGATGAGCAGCAGCACCAGATTCGCCACGACCAGGATCGCGAGCGGCGGAAGCAGCGCCATCACGGGGCCGATGACACACAGCGCCACGATCCCCAACGCCCGGGACCAGAGGACCTGTCCGGTGACCACAGCGTCGAACAGACAACTCCCGAGCAGGAACAGCGCCGGCCCGCCCAGGATGGCGGCGATCCAGGCGGCCGGTGCCGCACCGAACGGCTGGTCGATGACCAGCGAGACGCTGGTCGACACCACCAGCACCCCCGCCACCATCACCAGGTGGCTGTACGAGGTGGAGGTGCCGGGCCGGACCCGCTCCACCACCATGACGGCCGGCGGTGCCAGCATCTGCCGCACCCGGTGGAAGTAGAGCTGGAAGAGCACGACAGCGCTGGCGAACCCGACGAAACTCGCGGCCACCCGGCCGGCCTGGAAGCCGCTGCCGGCCAGCCCCATGCCGCAGCTCAGGATCAGCTCGCCGAGGGCGATGATGAAGATCTCTCGATGCCGCTCGGACAGGTGGGTGCCGGTGAAGATCTGACTGGCCAGTTCGGTGCGACCAAGTTTCGGCGTCGGCCAGCCCAACCGGGCCGACCCGAGGTCGACCGCCACCGCGACCGACCAGAGCAGCAGCCGGGCCGTTCCGTGGACGAACACCCCGGCCACCCACGGCAGCGCCGTGACGCCGAACCAGAAGAACACCCGGATGCTCCGGGCCTGGATCGGGGGATTCACTCGCGTACCGGGAATGAGGACGGCGTCCCGGACGAGATGGATGCCGAAGTACGCCGCGACGAGCAGCCAGCCGTAATCGGCGAAGGCGTACGGCACCGCGATCGCCATCAACAGGGTGCCGAACATGACCGCCAGGACCGTGGCCTGGATGACCGGCAGCCGCGGATTGAACAGATCGGTGAGCCACGCGGTCAGTACCCACACCCACCAGGCGGCCATCAACAGGACGGCGGTCTGGGCGGCGCCCCGGACGGTGAGGTCCTCGGCCAGCCCCGCCGAGAGTCTGGAGAGCATGAAGATGTAGACCAGGTCGAAGAAGAGCTCCAGGAACGTCGGATAGTCAGGCTCGCCGCGCCGGCGAAGGATCCGGGGGAGCGGGCTGGGCCTCACGCGTCTGCCTCCTCTGGCACGCCCCTCGGGGAGCGGAGGCACGTTTCTTTCGCCAACCTACAAAAGCGGGGGTCGCCGGAGAGCGAAAAACGAAGGAGCAGGGCGGAAGCTATCCACCGGTCATCGGCCGGACACCCCCGACCGTCGGCGATGCAGTCCCATGGATGGCCGCCACGAGATGGCGGGGTAGGCGATCAGACCAGCCAGTCCGTCCTTACGGCTCTTCTCGTCGCCGCCGGTGATGTCGTCCAGGCCGTCCAGGGCACTCATGCCTTCGCGCCGGCGAGCGGGTGGTCGTAG
>NZ_JBSSLX010000056.1:0-31808 GCF_053890995.1 Micromonospora sp. I033
GCGGCGCCTCGACCATCTTGCCGTTGCCGATGTACATGGCGACGTGGTGGATGCTCGTCCAGCTGCTGCCCGAGGCGAAGAAGAGCAGGTCGCCGGGGAGGAGCGCGTTCGGGTCGACGCCGCGGGAACGCGTGGCGTAGTACTGGTCGCGGGAGACCCGGGGCAGCCCCTGGTAGCCGGCGGCCTGGTAGGAGGCGAGCACCAGGCCGGAGCAGTCGAACCGGTCCGGCCCCTCGGCCGCCCACAGGTAGGGGTCGCCGAGCTGGGCGAGGGCGTACCGCACCGCGGCCAGGGCACGCGGGTCCGCGACCAGCCCGCTGACGCTCTGGTTGACCACGTACGAGCTGCCGAGCTGCTGCTCGGCGGCGTCCTCGCGGCGCTCGATCTCGAGCAGCCTGGCGGCGTTGTCCCGGCGGAGCTTGAGCAGCGCGGCTTCCTGCTTGTGCAGGTCGGCCTCGACCCGGGTGTATTCCGCGGCCTTCTCGGTGGCCCGCCGCTGGGCCGAGGCGTGCGCCTCGCGGGCGACCTGCTCGGCGGCGGTGGCCCGGGCGAGTTCGCCGGTCACCGCGGTGGTGGCGCCCTCGGCCTTGTCGCCCCGGGTGATCCGCTGCAGGTTGGCGAACTCGCGCAGGTTGGCCCCGAACTCGCCGGGCGGCAGCGCGGCGTCGGCCTTCATCGCGTCGGCGGCGGCGGTCTTCGCGTTCTCCCGGGCCCGGGCGAGCGCGTCCTGGGCCTCCTTCAGCCGGGTGGCGGCGAGGGTCAGGTCCGCCTGCGCGGTGTCCCGCTCGCCCTTGACGCCGAGTAGCTTGTCGCCGAGCTGGGCGACCTGCGCGTCGACCTGGTTGATCTGCGCGATCAGCGGGCCGTCGGCCGGGTTGGTGACGCCGGGCGTGGTGCCGGGGAGGCCCGGGGTGGAGCCGGCCCCGCCGGTCACCGTGCCGGGCAGGCCCGGGACGGCGCCGGGCACGGTGGGAAGCTGGAGCGAGCCGACGACCCGGGGGCGCGAGCCGGTGTCGGGGACGGTGTCGGGCAGCGGGTCGGCCCAGGCGGGTGTGGCAAGCGCCGCGGCCGCGACCGCTCCGAGCAGGGCCGACCAGAGCGCCGGACGCAGCACCGGCGAGATCACCGGACTCCGGTGTCGTCGGCGTCGGCCCTGGGTGCTGTCGACCATTCCGCTCCCCGTCCGGTCTGGTGTGTTCCGCGCCAGGTGGGCGCGCTGAGCCAGGACGGTACCGGTGTGTGTTCCGCCCCATCCTGTCTTACCTCACCAACGCAGGTATGTCGATGCGCGGAGCGTGACGACCGCCCGGGAGTCCGGTGAACCAGGTCGCTGCGGTCGACCGGGTCGCCGGTTCGTCCGAAGCGCGACGTACGCTCGACCGGGACCGCAGGTGGAAGGGACGTGGCTTTCGATGGACGCCGGACTCAAGCGCGAGCTCGAAGCGAAGGTCTACGCGGGGGAGCGGCTGACCCGCGAGGACGGAGTCGCCCTCTACGAGAGCGACGACCTCGCCTGGCTGGGGCGGCTGGCCCACCACAAGCGCACCGAGATGAACGGCGACCGGGTGATGTTCAACGTCAACCGGCATCTCAACCTGACCAACGTCTGCTCCGCCTCGTGCGCGTACTGCTCGTTCCAGCGCAAGCCGGGCGAGAAGGACGCCTACACGATGCGCATCGACGAGGCGGTCCGCAAGGCCAAGGAGATGGAGGACGAGCAGCTCACCGAGCTGCACATCGTCAACGGCCTGCACCCGACGCTGCCCTGGCGCTACTACCCGAAGGTGCTCCGCGAGCTGAAGGCGGCGCTGCCGAAGGTCAACCTCAAGGCGTTCACCGCGACCGAGGTGCAGTGGTTCGAGAAGATCAGCGGCCTCAGCGCCGACGAGATCCTCGACGAGCTGATGGACGCCGGCCTGGAGTCGCTCACCGGCGGTGGCGCGGAGATCTTCGACTGGGAGATCCGGCAGCACATCGTCGACCACGCCTGCCACTGGGAGGACTGGTCGCGGATCCACCGGCTGGCCCACTCGAAGGGCATGAAGACCCCGTCGACGATGCTCTACGGCCACATCGAGGAGCCCCGGCACCGGGTCGACCACGTGCTGCGGCTTCGCGAGCTGCAGGACGAGACCGGCGGCTTCCAGGTCTTCATCCCGCTGCGCTACCAGCACGACTTCGTCGACTCGGCGGACGGCAAGGTCCGGAACCGGATCCAGGCCCGCACCACGATGGCCTCGCCGGCCGAGTCGCTCAAGACATTCGCCGTCTCCCGGCTGCTCTTCGACAACGTCCCGCACGTGAAGTGCTTCTGGGTGATGCACGGCCTCTCGGTGGCCCAGCTCTCGCTGAACTTCGGGGTCGACGACCTGGACGGCTCGGTCGTGGAATACAAGATCACCCACGACGCCGACTCGTACGGCACGCCGAACACCATGCACCGTGAGGACCTGCTGAATCTGATCTGGGACGCCGGCTTCCGCCCGGTCGAGCGGAACACCCGCTACGAGATCGTCCGCGAGTACGACGCGGCCCCGTCGCTGGCCGAGCGCCGCGCCGAGCCGCAGCAGGTCTGGGCCTGACGCGCGCTCCGATGAGCACCGAGGAGCAGCAGCGCAGCTTCCCCCGTCGGGACGCCGAGGGGCGCATCCTCACCCTGGGCGACCTGCTCGGGGTGAGCCTCGCCGGCCTGGTGATCGGGGTGCTGGCGCTGGTGCTCTTCGAGTGGGCCTTCGCGACCATGGGCGCGGGCCGGTTCGGGCGGACCAACGGCTGGCTGGCGGTGATCCTGCCGCTCTGGCTGTTCTGGGACGACTTCCGGGCCTGGGAGTTCGGCGCGGCCCGGGTGCTCGCGGCGCTGGCCGGGATCGCGGTCGGCGTCTTCGCCGGGCTCGTGGCGGCCGGCTTCGCCGCCGGGCTGCCGCCGCTGGTCTCCGGCGCGCTGGCCGCGGCGGTGTTCACCGTGGTCTACGCGGTGGTCTGGTTTCATGGCGTGCACTGGCTGGCCCGGCGGACGGGCTGAGGCGTGAGAGAGAAGGAGGCGTCGCAGTGAGCGCGGCGGTCAAGTACACGCTGGGCCGGATCGGGCTGTTCGTCGGCGTGCTGGCGGCCCTCTGGTTCGTCGAGATGAACATGTTCCTGCGGCTGATGCTGGCGCTGGTCTTCTCCGCGGCGCTGTCGTTCTTCCTGCTCCGCGGGTGGCGCGACGAGATGGCCGGCGAGATGTCCGAGGCGGCGGAGCGGCGCCGCGCGGAGAAGGACCGGCTGCGCTCGGCGCTGGCCGGCGACGACCAGGCCGCCCCGACCGACGAGCGCCGGGAGAACTGAGTGGCCGGAAACGGGGCAGCGGGATCGCGCCCCGACCGCTAGGGTCTGCCGCCGTGAGTTTCCTGAACACGATCAACGGGTGGCGGACGAAGGTCTTCGTCTGGATCGGCCTGCCGGTCATCGCCGCCATCGGACTGATGCTGAGCGTCACCGACCTCGCCCCGGCCTGGGAGGCGAAGAACGGTGGCGGCACGCCGGGCACGTTCACCGCGGTGAACGAGGAATGCGGCCGGCGTAACTGCGAGTGGCACGGCACCTTCGTCGCCACCGAGGGCGGCGCCCAGCGCGCCGACGTGATCCTCTACGACGCGCCGGACGGGTTGGCCGCGGGCGCCACGGCCCCGGCGCTCGACAGCGGTGCCCGGAAGGGCGTCTTCTCGACCGCCGGCGGCTCGACCTACCTGCTGGTCACCGGGCTCGCCCTGGCCGGTGTGGCCGCCCTGGTCGCCTGGGTGGTGATCATCGTGCGGGCGATCCGTAGGCGCAGCCGGCGGGCCGAGCCCACGGCCCCGCCCGCCTCGTTCGCCCCGTCGGCCTGACCCGGCCGGTCCACGACCGTGCACGACGGGCCCGGCACCGTCCCGAGGGGGACCGTGCCGGGCCCGTCCCGTCACCAGTTGGTGGAACCCGGCACGACCGGCCAGGCCACGTCCGTCGGCTTGATCAGGTACGCGATGCCGCCCGAGCCGGAGGCCACGGTGCCGTTCGCCCGGTAGCGCTTGGTGCGCAGCCAGATCTGCTCGAACTGCTCCCGCTTGTAGACGTTGCGCACCGCGTCGTTGGACGAGGAGGCGGGGTCGTTGACGATCACGTCACCGTCGGCGGTGAAGCCGACGATCACGAAGAGGTGCCCGGAGGTGCCGTAGCCCGCCGTGTCCAACTCGCTGGCCAGGAAGGACTGCGAGGTGATGACCGGGATGCCGGCCTTGATGAAGCGTTCCACCTCGTCGAGCGAGTGCATCCGGGTGACCCGGGCGTCGAGGCCGGGGAAGCTGGCCGCGTACGCGGTGTTGAACGGCCAGTTGCCGGCGCCCTCGTACTCGTAGTCGTAGGTCATCCGGGCGGCGTGGTCGACGGTCGGGTCGGCGTAGCTCGGGTCGACCCAGGCGATGTCCTCCGCGGAGGGCTTGCGGCCCCAGTACTCGACCACCATCTCGGTGGAGGTGGGGGAGCACCAGGCCTCCCCGCCGTTGTCGTACTCCGGGTACTCCCCGATGTGGATGTTCTGCGAGTAGCGCGGCACCGACAGTTCGGTGCCCCAGGCGATGCCGCCCTTGCTCGGGGCGACGGTGAACCGGTCCGGCACGGTGGAGCTCATCGCGCCGAGCATCCAGACCCGCGGCGAGGCGGCCTGTCCCGGCGCGCGGTAGAGGGTCAGCCGGAGCTGGTACGACCGCAGCAGCACGCCGGCCTTGGCGTCGTCGATCGAGAAGGTGTCGGTCCAGATGGTCGACCAGGGGTCGCCCTGGCCGTCCAGCGTGGACCGCTTGATGTCCTGGTCGCCGGAGGCCCAGCGGCCCATCACGTACCAGGGGGTCTGCTGCCCGGTGTTGTACGTGCCGTGCAGCTCGACCTGGATCCAGGTGCCGGCCGGGGTCGCGGCGTTCCACGAGGCGACCAGCTCGCTGGCGTCGAAGCCGACCGTCCGCTCCGGCGAGGTCCAGGTGGCGTACTCCCAGGTCTGGGTGGCGCCGGTGTGCTCGTCGGTGAACTCGGTGGTGCCGGCCGGCTGGCCGATGGTGATCCCGGTGCGGTGCCCCGGGATGGCGTACGTGCCCTGGTGGGTGCCGCCGCGCCAGTCGGGGTACGTGGACCACTCCTGGAAGGTGATCTGCTCGTCGTGCGCGACGACCGGGAGGTTGTTGTCGGCGTGGGCGGGCGCCGTCACACCGACGAGGGCGAGTGCGGCGACGCCCGCGAGGGCGACCGCGCGCAGGGCTGGTCTGACCATGTGCACTCCGTTGGGTGGGAAGGGATGGATCACCAGTTGGTGGAACCGGCCACGGTCGGCCAGGCCACCTCGGTCGGTTTGATCAGGTAGACGACGCCGCCGGAGCCGCTGCCGGTGCCGCCGCTCGCGGTGGTCCGCCGGGTACGCAGCCAGATCTGCTCGAACTGGTCGCGCCGGTAGACGTGCCGGACGGCGGCGTCACTGGGCGAGGCCGGGTCGTTGGCGATCACGTCGCCGGTGGCGGTGAAGCCGACCACCACCATGAGGTGCCCCGCCGTGCCGTAGCCCGCCCCGTCCAGCTCGCTGGCCAGGAACGACTGGCTGGTCACCACGGGGATGCCGGCGGCGATGAAGTGCTCCAGCTCGTCCAGCGAGTGCAGCCGGGTCACCCTGGCCTCCAGCCCCGGGAAGCTCGCCGCGTACGTGGTGTTGAACGGCCAGTTGCCGGTGCCGCCGTACTGCCAGTCGTAGGTCATCCGGGCCGCGTGGTCGACCGTCGGATCGGCGTAGCGGGGGTCCACCCAGGAGGTGTCGGCCGGGGAGGGCTTCCGGCCCCAGTACTCGACCACCATCTCGGTGGAGGTGGGTGAGCACCACGCCTCGCCACCGCCGCCGTACTCGGGGTACTGGCCGGCGTGGATGTTCTGGGAGTAGCGCGGCACGGCCAGCTCGGTGCCCCAGGCGATGTGCCCGGCGCTCGGGGCGACGGTGAACCGGTCCGGCACGTTCGAGCTCATGGCGCCGACGGACCGGAGCACCGGGGTGGCGGTCGAGGCCGGGTCCCGGTAGAGGGTGACCCGGAGCTGGTACGCCCGCAGCAGCACCCCGCCGGCCGGGTTGGTGATGGCGAAGGTGTCGGTGAAGACGCTGGAGGTCTTGTCGCCCTGCCGGTCGACGCTGGTCCGCCGGATGTCGCCGTCGCCGGAGGCCCAGCGCCCCATGACGTACCAGGGGGTGCGGGTGCCGGTGGTGTAGGTGCCCTGGAGTTCGACCTGGAGCCAGGTGCCCGCCGGGGTGTCGGCGTTCCACGACGTGACCAGCTCGGTGGCGCTGAAGCCGACCTGGGTGAGCGGCGAGGTCCAGGTCCCGTACGCCCAGGTGCGCCGGGTGCTGCTGTGCGGGTCCTTGTAGAGGATGGTGCCGACCGGGGTGGCCAGGGTCAGGCCGGCCGCGGTGCCGGTGGTGCCGGCGGCGGTCCCGGTGGACCAGGCCGCGCCGGACCAGGCCTGCCAGGTGATCTGTTCGTCGTGCGTGACGGTGGTGGTCGCACGGGCCGGCGCGGTGGTGCCGAGGAGGGCGAGCGCGGTGGCGCCGGCGACGGCGGCCGACCGCAGGGATGTCCGGTCCATGGCAGCTCCTCCAGGAGAACGGCATCGTTGCCGTTCACTGTCGCGCCTGGAGGGAAGTTTCGCCAGAGGTTCACGCATGGAAAATCATTGCCGGCGTGAGGATCTGGTCGGGATGGAAGGCAGGGAATGATGGATGTTGATATGACCATGTAACTCCTGGTGAAGTGTGCGGACAACGGGATCTCCCGTACCCCGAGGAGGTTGTCCATGGCCTTCCGCACGTCACCGCTCCGCCGCCGGCTGGCCCTCGCCGCCGCCGCCGGCCTGACCCTCGTCACCGCGCTCACCGGCCCGGCCGCCGCCCGGCCCGCCCCGGACGGTGAACCCGCCGCCGTCGCCTACCGGGTGCTCGGCCCGCGCACGCTCGCCGACCGCAGCGCCGTCGCCCGCACCGGGGCGGCGATCGACCACTCCGAACACGGCGTGCTGCACGTCACGGCTACCACCGCCGAGGCCGCCGCGATCACCCGGCTCGGCTTCCGGCTGGAGAAGGACGTCGCCCCGGCCCCGACCGGCGGCGCCGTCGCCTACGCCTTCCCGCCCGCCGACTCGAACTACCACGACTACGCCGAGCTGACCGCGGTGGTGAACAAGGCGGTCGCCGACCACCCGGCCATCGCCCGCAAGCTCAGCATCGGCCGGTCCTACCAGGGCCGGGACCTGATGGCCGTGAAGATCTCCGACAACGTCGGCACCGACGAGAGCGAGCCGGAGATCCTCTTCAACGCCCAGCAGCACGCCCGCGAGCACCTGACCGTCGAGATGGCGATCTACCTGCTCAACCTCTTCACCGACAACTACGGCAGCGACTCCCGGATCACCAACATCGTCAACTCCCGGGAGATCTGGATCGTCCCCACCGTCAACCCGGACGGCAGCGAGTACGACATCGCCACCGGCTCCTACCGCTCCTGGCGGAAGAACCGGCAGCCCAACAGCGGCTCCTCGTACGTCGGCACCGACCTGAACCGGAACTGGTCGTACCAGTGGGGCTGCTGCGGCGGCTCGTCCGGCTCGACCTCGTCGGACACCTACCGGGGCCCGTCCGCCTTCTCCGCCCCGGAGACCGCGGCGCTGCGCACCTTCGTCAACGGCCGGGTCGTCGGCGGGGTGCAGCAGATCAAGGCGAACATCGACTTCCACACCTACTCGCAGCTGGTGCTCTGGCCGTACGGCTACACGTACAGCAACACCGCCACCGGGATGAACGCCGACCAGTACAACACCTTCGCCACCATCGGCCGGCAGATGGCGTCCACCAACGGCTACACCCCGGAGCAGTCCAGCGACCTCTACATCGCCGACGGCACCAGCATCGACTGGATGTGGGGCGCCCACCGGATCTGGGCGTACACCTTCGAGATGTACCCCGGGTCGGCCTCCGGCGGCGGCTTCTACCCGCCCGACGAGGTGATCCCCACGCAGACCTCCCGCAACCGGGAGGCCGTGCTGCTGCTCTCCGAGTACGCCGACTGCCCGTACCGGGCGATCGGCAAGCAGAGCACCTACTGCTGACCGACGCACGGTGGGGGCCCAGTGGGCTGGGCCCCCACCGCCCCTCCCGTCCGGACGATCTCCGCTGGTCATGCGCTACGGTGGCACCGACCACCCCGCAGCGAAGCCGGTGCGAAACCGGCGCTGTCCCGCAACTGTGATGCCCCGCACGCGGCGTCGGCCTCCCGCCGGCGCCGACGACTGTGGGGACGAGCCAGGTCGCCTGCGGCACGGTCGCGACTCGCGCTCTCGAGGAAGGGCGCCTCGCGGACGGGCCCGCCCAGGCGGTCCCTGTCGGCGAAGCACCACGCTCCTCGACCGACAGGAGGACCGATGTCCAGACGTACCCCCCGGCTCTTCGCCGCCGCCCTCGCGGTCGGCGCGCTGCTCCTCGGCGGCTGCGCCGAGAAGACCTCGAACGACACCCCCGCGGCCGGCGGCAGCTCGGCGGCGGCCGCCTTCCCGGTCTCCGTCGGCAAGCTGACCCTCGACAAGCGCCCCGAGAAGATCGTCTCGCTGTCGCCGTCGGCGACCGAGATGCTCTTCGCCATCGGCGCCGGCAAGCAGGTCACCGCCGTCGACGACAACTCGAACTACCCGGCGGAGGCGCCGAAGAGCGACCTCTCCGGCTTCCAGCCGAACGCCGAGGCGATCGCGGGCAAGAGCCCCGACCTGGTGGTGCTCTCCAACGACACCAACAAGATCGTCGACCAGCTCACCACGCTGAAGATCCCGGTGCTGCTGACCCCGGCGGCGGCCACTCTCGACGACACGTACCAGCAGATCACCGACCTGGGCAAGCTCACCGGCCACCCGGCCGAGGCGGACGCCGTCACCAGGAAGATGAAGGACGACATCGCGGCGCTCACGAAGGACCTGCCGCAGCGGGCGAAGAAGCTCACCTACTACCACGAGCTCGGCCCGGAGCTGTACAGCGCGACCAGCAAGACCTTCATCGGCTCGATCTACGCGCTCGCCGGCCTGGAGAACATCGCCGACCCGGCGGACGCCGACGGCAAGAACGGCGGCTACCCGCAGCTCTCCCAGGAGGTCATCGTCAAGGCCAACCCGGACTTCGTCTTCCTGGCCGACACCAAGTGCTGCAAGCAGACCCCGGACACCGTCAAGGCGCGCAGCGGCTGGTCCGGCATCACCGCCGTGAAGAACAACCAGATCGTCGGCCTGGACGACGACATCGCCTCGCGCTGGGGCCCGCGCGTGGTCGACCTGCTCAAGGCGATCGTCGACGCCACCGCCAAGGTCCCGGCCTGACCCTGACCGTGCGACAACTGAGATCCGCCGCCCGGCCGGCCGGGACGCCCGACGCGTCCCGGCCCGCCGGCGTGTCCCGCGGGGGCCGGCCCGGCCCGGCCGGGCCGGGTGCGACGGTCCGGCCGGCCGGGCTGCGTACCCGCTGGCTGCTCGCCGGCATCGGCGCGGTGCTGGTGGCGCTGGTGGCCGGCGTCTCGCTCGGTCCGGTCAGCCTGCCTCCGGGCAGCGTCGCCGCCGAGCTGCTCAACCTCCTACCCGGAGTGCACCTGGACAGCGGGCTCACCGAGCGGGAGATCGCCATCGTCACCGAGCTGCGGTTGCCCCGGGTCGTGCTCGGCCTGCTCGTCGGCGCCCTGCTCGCCCTGGCCGGCGGCTGCTACCAGGGCGTCTTCCGCAACCCGCTGGCTGATCCGTACCTGCTGGGCGTGGCGGCCGGGGCCGGGCTGGCGGTGACCGCGGTGATCGCGCTCGGCGCCGGGGCCGGCGGGGCGCTGAGCGGGATGCCGCTCACCATCCCCCTCGCCGCGTTCGTCGGCTCGCTCGGCGCGGTCGTCATGACGTACCTGCTCGGCGCGGCCGGCGGGCGGGACCGGTCACCGGCCACGCTGATCCTGGCCGGGGTGGCGGTCTCGGCGTTCCTCGCCGCCGGGCAGACCTACCTGCTCCAACGGCACTCCGACAGCATCCAGCAGGTCTACTCCTGGCTGCTCGGGCGGCTCGCCACCGCCGGCTGGCACGACGTGCGGCTGGTCCTGCCCTACTTCGCGCTCACCGCCGTGGTGGTGCTGCTGCACCGGCGTGAGCTGGACGTGCTCTCCGTCGGCGACGACGAGGCCACCAGCCTCGGGCTGCACCCGCAGCGTTCCCGCTACCTGCTGATCGCCGCCGCCTCGCTGGGCACCGCCGCCGCGGTCTCCGCCTCCGGCCTGATCGGCTTCGTCGGCATCATCGTGCCGCACACCGTGCGGCTGCTCGCCGGGTCGAGCTACCGGGTGATCCTGCCGCTGTCGATGCTCTTCGGCGGGGCGTTCCTGGCGCTCACCGACGTGGTCGCGCGGACCGCCGCCGCGCCCGCCGAGATACCGATCGGCGTGGTCACCGCGCTGCTCGGTGGCCCGTTCTTCGTGCTGGTGCTGCGCACCGCCCGCCGGGTGCTGACATGAGCGCGCCCGCCGTGGAGCTGCGCGGCCTCCGCATCGAGCTGGGTGGCACGCCGATCCTGGCCGGCGTGGACCTGGCGGTCGCGGTGGGCGAGTGGGTCACCGTGATCGGCCCGAACGGCGCCGGCAAGTCGACCCTGCTGCGCGCCGTCGGCGGCCTGCTGCCCGCGCCGGGCGCGGTCTCCCTCTTCGGTACGCCGATCAACTCCCTCCGCCGCCGCGACCGGGCCCGGGTGGTGGCCACCGTGGCGCAGTCCCCGGTGGTGCCGGCCGGCATGTCGGTCTTCGACTACGTGCTGCTGGGGCGCACCCCCTACATCCCGGCGCTGGGCCGGGAGTCGGCGGCCGACCTGGCCGCCGTGCACGAGGTGCTGGAGCGGCTCGACCTGGGCGCGTTCGGGCACCGCGAACTGGCCACCCTCTCCGGCGGTGAGCGGCAGCGGGTCTTCCTGGCCCGGGCGCTGGCCCAGGGCGCCACCCTGCTGCTGCTCGACGAGCCGACCAGCGCGCTGGACATCGGCCACCAGCAGGAGGTGCTGGAGCTGGTCGACCAGCTCCGCCGGGAGCACGACCTGACCGTGCTCGCCACCATGCACGACCTCTCCATCGCCGGCGAGTACGCCGACCGCCTGGTCCTGCTCGCCGAGGGCCGCGTCGCCGCCGCCGGCCCACCCCGGCAGGTGCTCACCGAGGACCTCCTGGCGACGCACTACCGCGCCCACGTCCGCGTGATCGAGGGCGACCACGGCCCCCTGGTCGTCCCCGTCCGCCCCCGCTGAGCTGCCTGCTCAGCGGAGAGCGGTGACGGAGAAGAGGGCGCCCTGCGGGTCGCGGAGGGCGGCGCTGCGGCCGGCCGGGTTGTCCCGGGGCGGAACGAGGATGGTCCCGTCCAGCTCGGCGGCCCGGGCCGCCGTCGCGTCGGCGTCCTCGACCGCGAAGTAGACCGTCCAGTACGCCGGCAGGTCCTCGGGCAGGGGCTCCAGCTGCGGCATCATGCCCGCGACGATCCGCGCGCCGCACCGCCACCCGGTGTAGGGCACCGGGCCGGTCGGCTGCTCCTCGGGGTGCCAGCCGAAGACCAGCGCGTAGAAGTCCTTCGCCCCTTCGGGGTCGGGGGTGACCAGCTCGTTCCAGCACAGCGAGCCGGGGACGTTGAACAGCTCCGCGCCGCGCATCGCCATCGGCTGCCAGACGCTGAACACCGCCCCGGCGGGATCGGAGAGGACCGCCATCCGGCCCTGCTCGAAGACGTCGAACGGGGAGACCACCACCTGACCACCGGCCGCCTCCACCCGGGTGGCGACCAGGTCCGCGTCGTCGGTCGCCACGTACGTCGACCAGACCGGCACCTGCTCCGGGGCGGCCGGTGGGCCGGCCCCGGCCACGGCCCGGCCGTCCTTCAGGAAGGTGGTGTAGCCGCCGGCGGCCGGTTCGGCGGACACCCGGCCGGTCCAGCCGAACAGTTCCGGGTAGAACCGCTTCGCATCCTCCAGCCCCGGGGTGGCCAGGTCGGTCCAGCAGGGCGTGCCGGGCTCCACGCCGTTCACGCTGACCCCTCTCGCCGGGGGACGGCCCCGCTGGCACGCCCTGCCGGCATCGTGGCACCGTCCCCTCGGCCGCCGGGCCGTATTCGGACAACTGGTCAGGTGAAGCGGCGTCCCTCGTCCCGCCGGTAGGCCCATCCGGCGACCGCCGCGAGCACCACGATCCAGACGCCGAGCATGACCATGGAGAGCGGGTTCAGCCGCCAGTCGGTCACAGCCGCCCACATCAGCTCCAGCGCACCGCGGGTGGGCAGGTAGGGCGCGATCGCGTCGACGAAGCCGGGCGCGTTGGCCGGACCGAAGAGCAGCCCGCCGCCGAAGGCGAGCGGGAAGAAGATGAGCTGGGCGACCACGATCGCCGCCTTGCTCGGCAGCGAGTAACCGATGGCCAGCCCGAGCAGCGTGAACGGCACCGAGATCACCGCGACCCCGCCGGCGGCGAGCAGGAACTGCGCCGGGGTGATCCGGGCCGCGGTGGCCACCGCCGCGATCATCACCACCGGGAGCATGGAGAAGTAGGTGACGGCCAGACCGGTCAGGATCCGCCCGGCGAAGCGTGGGCCGGGCCCGGCGGGCAGCGTCCGGCTGTACGGGTTCCACGGCTGGTCGCGGTCCTCGGCGACGCCGATCCCGTACTGGAAGATGTTGGCGCTCATCACCGCGAAGGTGACCATGGCGGCGGTGGCGTAGGTGGCGCCGGCGGCGTCGTCACCCGCGAACGGCACCACGAAGAAGAGCATGGCGGCGGCGGGGAAGAAGGCGCTGCCGACCACCGCGACCGGGATCCGGATGATCTCCAGGAGCTGGTAGCGGGCGTGGACCAGGGCGAGCGGCACGGCGGTCTCCTAGGCGGGGGCGGGTGCGGGCCGGTCGTCGGCGGTGAGGGCGAGGAACGCCTCCTCCAGCGAGGTGGGCCGGACCTCCAGGTCGCGGAACGCCACGCCGGCGGTGACCAGGTCGCGGACGAGCTGGTCGGCGTCGGTGGTGAGCAGCTGGGTGCGCCCCTCGGTGTGCTCGGTGGCCACCACCCCGGGCAGCGGCGGCAGGTCGTCGGCGACGAGGCTGACCCGGCGTACGCCGACGATGCCGCGGATCGCCGTCACCGAGTCGTCGGCGAGCACCCGCCCGTGCCCGATCACCACCACCCGCTGCGCCAGCGCCTCCACCTCCTCCAGGTAGTGGCTGCTCAGCAGGACCGTGCCGCCCTCGGCGTGGAAGCCGCCGACGGCCTCCCACAGCGTGCGCCGAGCCTCCACGTCGAGCCCGGTGGTGGGCTCGTCGAGGACCACCAGCCGGGGCCGGCCGACGAAGGCGAGCGCCACCGCCAGCCGCCGGCGCTGCCCGCCGGAGAGGCCGCCGCACTGCCGGCGCACCTGGTCGGTGAGGCCGAACCGGTCCAGCAGCTCGCCCCGGGGCACCGGGTCGGGGAAGTGCGCGGCGACGAAGTCGACGACCTCGCCGACCCGCAGCGTGCCGGGCAGGCCGGTCTCCTGCGGGGTCACCCCGAGCTGCCGCCGGCTCGCCGGGTCGCGCGGGTCGCCGCCGAGCAGCTCGACCCGGCCGGCGGTCGGGCGGCGCAGCCCGACCAGCAGGTTGAGCAGGGTGCTCTTGCCGGCGCCGTTCGGGCCGAGCAGGCCCACCAGCTCTCCGGCGCGGACGGTCAGGTCGACCCGGTCCAGGGCCAGCACCTCGCCGTAGCGGCGGCTGACCTGGTCGGCGCGGGCCAGGATCATCGTCAGGCTCCTCAGGGCTTGCGGTCCCGGACGGTCATCCCTCACCTGTGTACCGTGCCGGTGCGAATTCCACCGCCCCGCGCAAAGGGGTGCCGATCGCCTACTGTGGTAATCCCGTTGCCCGGCCGCGCCAGCGACGGGCGGCTGCCGACTGGACACTGGGGAGGGTCCGCGTGACGAGTCCGAGCAGGAACCTGGAGGTCCAGCCGGAGGCGCTGACGGCCTTCGCCGCCGCGTCCCGCGAGCGGGCCGGCCAGTTCCGCGAGCTGCGCCGGGTCTTCCACGACGGGCACGTGCCCCGGCACGCCTTCGGCATCATGCCGGCGTCGTTCGGCCTCGCCGCCGCGTACGCCGAGCAGTTCGAGGCGTGCCTGCAGGGGCTGGAGGACGGCGCCGAGGTTATGGCCGACATCGCCGAGGGCATCAGCGACACCGCCGACGCCTACACCGGCACCGACGTGGCGACCACCGACATGTTCACGCCGGGCGCCTGAGGGGGAGCCGATGAGCACCGAGGCGCTGCAGCGCAACAAGACCTACTTCGAGCAGATCGTGTCGGGCACGCCCGACCCGTTCAAGCCGCTCTCCAACGCGGTGCTCTGGCCGTTCGAGCAGCTGCTGGAGCTGGTCGCCGGCGAGCCCGACGACCTCATGCGCGCGGCCCAGCTCGCCCTCGACACCGGCGAGGCGGTCCGGCGGATCGCCGGCGACCAGGTCGCCGACCGGGCCCGGCTGCGCGGTGCCTGGGACGGCGACGCGGCGGAGAAGTTCCACGCCTCGATGGAGTCCGTCGAGGAGGCCATCGAGGAGCTGGCCAAGGGGCTGGACGGCACCAAGGAGGTGCTGGTCGACGCGGCGAACGCGGCGGTCGACGCGTTCAACCTGCTGGTCGAGCTGATCCTGGAGTTCCTGCTCTGGTTCCTCACCGAGGTGATCATCGCCGCGGTGGCCGCCGTGCTCAGCGCGGGCGTGACGCTGGCCGCCACGGTCGTCCGGGTGCTGGCCCGGCTGGCCACCACGGTCGGCCGCATGGTGAAGATCGTGGCCCGGTTCGCGGAGATCCTCACCAAGCTGGTGACCAAGCTGGAGCGCGTCGCCGCCCTGCTGATGAGGTACCGCCAGGTGGTGCTGGAGCTGAAGCAGGCCAAGAAGGCGTACCGGCTCTGGAACAAGTCCGGTTACGGCCGCGAGGCGTTCACGTTCATGGCGAAGCGGACGGCCATCCTCTTCCCGGGCAAGTTCGCCATCAACCAGGCGTCCCCGGTGAACATCCCCGGCGTCGGCGGCGCCCTGCTCGACACCGGGATCGGCCTGCACGACGTCTCCGACGGCCACAAGGACCGCAACTACCTCGTGGACGGCACCTACTCGGAGGACCTGGGGCCGTACACCAAGGGCGTGCAGAACGTCTTCGACTCGATCGTGAACTGAGAGGCAGTCATGACCTTCCCGGCCCTGGACCGGATCGAGGCGCTGGCCCGCAACCTGGACGGGTGGCAGCGCGAGCTCGGCGCGCGGATGGCCGAGCTGGAGCAGAGCAGTGCCGAGGGCGTGAGCGACTCCGGCCTGGTCACCGTGACCGCGGCCGCCGACGGCAGGATCCTCTCCACCGAGATCAACGCGCGGGCCATGCGGCTCGACTCCTACACGCTGGCCGAGGAGTTCACCGCGGCCGCGAACCGGGCCCAGGAGGCGGCCGCCGCCCGGGTCCGGGAGATCGTCGGCGAGGTGATGGGGAACGCGCCGGCCGCGGAGCGCCGCACCGACGACGGCTACGGCCACGATCGATACTGAGCCGATGGACCCCACCGGATACCGCGACCGGATCGGCCAGCTCGTCGAGCCGGGCGAGCGGGTGCTGGCGTACGCGAAGGCCGACGCGGCCCAGGGGGCAGCGCCACCTCCGCCGCCCGATGCGGCGAAGCCGGAGGCGCCGGCCGGCGGGGTGAGCGCCGGGGCGGTGCTGCTCAACCTGATCTCTCCGCTGGTCAGTTGGGCGCGGGGCGACCGGCTGGTCGACCGGGTGGTCTGGGGAATCGCCGGGCGCGGCACCCCGGGCTCCGCCGCCTCCCGGCTGCGCCACGCGCTGCACCCGCCCAAGCCGGACCTGGCGGCACGGGACGTCCTGCTGGTGGCCACCGACCGGCGGCTGCTGGTCTGCGTGAGCGGGCCGGTGAAGCTGCTGGCCAGCCGGGAGGACGAGGAGCGGGCCGTGGCGGAGACCGGGATCGCCTGGTCGGCGTCGCGGGCGGAGCTGGCGTCGGCCCGGGTCGGCTGGCACCGGCTGAACCCGAAGCGGCTGCGCCTCGACTTCGCCGACGGCTCCTGGCTGGCGTTCACCGTGCCGATCGCCGAGTCCGGCCGGCCACTGCGCGACATCGCCGCCGCTCTCTCCCACTGAGCGGCCACCGGCTCGTCAGCCGGCCAGCGGGGCGGGCAGCGGTTCGCGGTGCAGCACGGCCAGCCGGGACACCGCCCGGGTGAGCACCACGTAGAGGCGGTGCAGGCCGCGCGGCTCGGCGGCGACGATCGCGGCCGGCTCGACGACCACCACGTGGTCGTACTCCAGACCCTTGACCAGGGTCGCCGGGACCACGGTGACCCGCGCCGCGGTCTCCACGTCGTCGGCGGTCGCGGTCGGCACGCCCGCGTCGGCGAGGGCCGCGCGGAGCCGGTCCACCGTGCCGTCGGCGGCGATCACGCCGACCGAGCCGTCGTGCGCCAGCGCCGCCCGCACCTCGGCCACCGCCGCGGCCGTCAGGTCCTCGACGGTACGCACGTCGAGTGCCCCGTCGCGGCGCAGCGACCGGGCCGGGGGCACGTCGACGGCGAGCGCCGGCAGCAGCCGGTTGGCGAACGCGACCACCGCCGCCGGCACCCGGAAGCCGACGCTCAGCGGCACCACCGCGGCGTCCGGCTTGCCCAGGTGGGCCAGGGACTCCCGCCAGTCGGTGGCCGCCCAGGGCGCGGTGCCCTGGGCCAGGTCACCGAGGAGGGTGATCGAGCCGTGCTCGCTGCGCCGGGCGATGGCCCGGCACTGCATCGGGGAGAGGTCCTGCGCCTCGTCGACCACCACGTGCCCGAAGCCGGCGAGCCGTTCCAGCAGCCCGGCGGCCTCGTCGATGAGCACCGCGTCCGCGGCGGTCCACCGGGTCGCCTTCGGGGTACGGCCGACCCTGCCCGACCGGAGCAACCCCTGCTCCTCGGCGGTGAGCAGGCCGTCGGCGGCGGCGGCGAGCGCCTCGGGGTCGGTCAGCAGCCGGTGCAGCAGCCCTTCGGGGGTGAGCGCCGGCCAGACCGCGTCGAGGAACTCGGTCACCGGTTTGGCCCTGCTCATCCGGCGTAGCCAGGCGTCGCTGGGCGACTCGGCCCGGCGGGCCTCCGCCTGCCGTTGCAGCAGCCCGACCACGCGGGCCCGGACCCGGTCCCGGCCGGTCGCGTACGGCAGGTCCTCGCGGCGGGTCTCCTCGACCAGCCGGTGCAGCGGGTCGAGCCCGATCCGCCAGCGGAACGAGCCGTCCGAGACCATGATCGGCTCGGTGGGCGCGCCGATGTGCGCGTCGACCGCGCGGCGCAGCACCTCGGCCAGCCGGATGTCGTGCTTGAGGGCGGCCACGGCGGGGTCGTCGACCGCGCGGACCGGCACCCGGGCCACCAGGTCCTCCACCGTTGCCTGTTCGACCTCGACCTCGCCGAGCGCCGGCAGCACGGCCGCGATGTAGGACAGGAACGCCCGGTTCGGCCCGACGATCAGCACGCCCGACCGGCGCAGCCGCTCGCGGTGCAGGTAGAGCAGGTACGCGGCGCGGTGCAGCCCGACCGCCGTCTTACCGGTCCCCGGCGCGCCCTGGACGCAGATCGAGTCGGCCAGGTCGGCCCGGACCAGCTCGTCCTGCTCGGGCTGGATGGTGGCGACGATGTCCCGCATCGGGCCGACGCGGGGGCGTTCGATCTCGGCGGTGAGGATGCGGCTGGCGGTGCCCAGCTCCTCGCCCCGGTCCAGGCGCTCGTCCTCGAAGCTGGTCAGCACCCCGGAGCTGAACCCGAACCGGCGCCGGACCGCGACGCCCTGCGGGTCGCGGGCGCTGGCCCGGTAGAACGACCGGGAGACCGGCGCCCGCCAGTCCAGCACCAGCGGCTCGCCGAGCTCGTCGGTGACGTGCCGGCGCCCCACGTGGTAGTCGCGCCCGGCGTGGTCGGGGTCGCCCGGCCCGAAATCCAGCCGGCCGAAGAAGAGCGGGGTGGTCGGGTCGTCGGCCAGTTCCTTGACCCGTCGGGCCATGTGCCGACCGAGCTGCTCGGCGGTGTACGCGTCGCCGGCCACCTTGTCGCCGGTCGCGAAGAGGGACTCGGCGCGCTCGCGCATCCGGCGCAGCGCCGCCCGGGAGGTGTCGAGGTGGGCGCGCTCGGCGGCGAGTTCGGTGTCCAGGGTCTGTTCTTGGGCGTGCAGGGTCATCCACGTACTCCTCGTCACGGGGAACAACGCTGCCGCTCGCGTTTCCGACCTCGGGTCGGCGCGGGGACGTCCTGTGCGGTGCTACTCACCACGGCCGTCAGGCGGGAGAGAGCAGCCTACTCCGGTCGGCGCGGCGGGCAATCGAATTTCCCCGGGTGCCGGCCGGCGCGGAATCATGGGTGGCATGACCGAGGCGCGGCCGGAGCAGCGCCGGGTGACGATCAGCGACCCGCAGGTGATGCGGGCCCTGGCCCACCCGGCCCGCATGGCGATCATGGAGCATCTCAGCACGGTGGAGGGCGGTGCGACCGCCACCGAGTGCGCCGAGATCGCCGGGCTCTCGCCGAGCGCGACCAGCTACCACCTCCGGGAGCTGGCGAAGTTCGGCCTCATCGAGGAGGCCCCGAGCCGGGGGGACGCCCGGGAGCGGGTCTGGCGGGCGTTCAGCCCGTCCTACACGGTCGAGTCCGGGCAGGACGCCGACTCCGAGGCGCGTGCCGCCGAGCTGGCCCTGGTCGACGCGCACCTGGCCCGGGACAGCCAGCGTGCCCGGGACTGGATCCGCCGGGCCCCGGACGAGCCCGGCGACTGGTATCGGGCGGCCTGGTTCAGCGACAGCCTGCTCCAGGTCACGGCGGAGGAGCTGACCGCGCTGAACCAGGCGATCCAGGCGCTGCTGGACCCCTACCGGCGGCGGCTGCGGACCGATCCACCGGAGGGGGCCCGCACGGTCGCCGTGCAGTATCGGGCGCTGCCCATCGACTGACCGGGGGTTGTGCGGACCAGGTATGAAGGATTATTTTCGAAATATGTCCTTCGCATCTGGCCCGTCGCGCTGGTCCGACGTCTGGCTCGCCACCGCCGCCCGGGGCGTCTCCAGCTGCGGGGACTTCCTCGCGGCGAGCGCGCTGACCCTGGCGCTCCAGTCGGCCGGGGCCGGTGGGCTCGCCGTCTCCGGGCTGCTGCTCGCCGCCACGCTGCCGCTGGTGGCGCTCGCCCCGCTGACCGGTCGGCTGGCCGACCGGGTGGACAGCCGGGTGCTGCTGGTGACCGCCGGGCTCGGCCAGGCCGCGATCTGCCTGGCGCTCGCGTACGCCGGGCACCCGGCCCTGGTCATCGCGCTGGTCGCGCTGCTCGCCGCCGGGCTCGCGGTCACCCAGCCGGTGCTCGCGGCGCTGGTGCCGGTCATGGTCCGGGCCGAGGACCTGCCCCGGGCCGGCGCGCTGAACCAGACCGCCGGCACCCTGGGCGCGCTCGCCGGGCCGGCGCTGGCCGGGCTGCTCGTCGGGCAGTTCGGCACCCGGGTGCCGCTGCTCGTCGACGCCGTCAGCTACCTCGCGCTGGTGGCGGCCGGGCTGCTCATCCGTACCCGACGGGGTGGCCGGCGGTCCACCGCGGCGGCCGCCGGCGCGGCCACCCCGCCGCCCGCCTGGCGGTTCCGCCGGGACCCGCTGCTGGTGGTCATGGTGGGCAGCCTCGCCGCGGTGATCGCCGCGGTCGGCGCCATCAACGTCATCGAGGTCTTCTTCATCCGCGAGACCCTGCACAGCTCCACCACGGTCTACGGCCTGGTCACCGGCGCCTGGCCGCTGGGCATCGTGCTCGGCGGCTGGCTGTTCGCCCGGCTCGCCCGCCGGCTCACCGACGACGGCGCGCTGCTCGGCGCCGGGCTGGTCCTGCTCGGCGGCTGCTGCCTGGCGGTGCTCGCCTCGGCCGCGGTGCCGTCGGCCTGGCTGCTCGTGCCGATCTGGCTGGTCGGCGGGGTCGGCAACGGCGGCGACAACGTCTTCAACAACCTGCTGCTGGCCCGGCGGGTGCCCGAGTCGGCCCGGGGCCGGGCCTTCGCGGTCTTCGGGGCGGCCGCCCAGGGCGCCGGGATGGCCGGCTACCTGATCGGCGGCCTGCTGCTGGAGGTGGCCGCGCCCCGGCCGCTGGTCGCCGGCTGCGGGGTGGCCGGGGTGCTGGTGGTCGTCGCGGCGGCCTGGCCCGTGTGGCGGGCGGTACGCGCCGAGCGCGCCGCCCGGCCCGCCGCCGGGATCGGCCGGGAGCGGCGTGCGGAGTTGGCCACTCCGACCCCCTCCCGCTGAGCCGGGCCGGTCCGACGGCGATACCGTCGGGTCATGGCCGACCGTATCGCCCGCCCCCGGGTGGGACACATCCAGTTCCTCAACTGCCTGCCGATCTACTGGGGGCTGATGCGGTCCGGCGCGCTGATCGACGTCGACCTGCACAAGGACTCGCCGGACCGGCTGAACGCGGCGCTGGTCGCCGGTGACCTGGACATCGGCCCGATCTCGCAGGTGGAATACCTGCGGAACGCCGACGAGCTGCTGCTCCTGCCGGACCTCGCGGTCGGCAGCGACGGCCCGGTGCTCTCGGTCAACGTGGTCTCCACCCGGCCCCTCGAAGAGCTGGACGGCGCCCGGGTGGCGCTCGGCTCCACCTCGCGCACCGGGGTGCTGCTGGCCCAGCTCCTGCTGGCGGAGCGGTACGGGGTGCGCCCCGACTACTTCCGCTGCCCCCCGGACCTGACCCAGATGCTGCTGGAGGCCGACGCCGGAGTGGTGATCGGCGACGTGGCGCTGCGCGCGCTCTACGAGGCCCCCCGCAAGGGTCTGGCGGTGACCGACCTCGGGCAGGCCTGGCGCGAGTGGACCGGGCTGCCGATGGTCTTCGCCGTCTGGGCGGTCCGCCGCGACTTCGCCGCCGCCCACCCCGGCCTGGTCAAGGAGGTGCACGGGGCGTTCCTGCGCTCGCGTGACCTGTGCCTGGCCGAGCTGGATCAGGTGGCCGAGGCCGGGGCCCGCTGGGAGCCGTTCGACGCGGCGACCCTGGCCACCTACTTCCGCACCCTCGACTTCTCCCTCGGCGAACGGCAGGTGGCCGGCCTGCGCGAGTTCGCCCGCCGCGCCGCGGCGATCGGCGAGGCCCCGGCGCTGCCGGCGGGCGGTCCCGAGTTCTTCCAGGGCTGAGGCGCGGGTCAGGTCGCCGGGCGGAGGAGCGCCTCGGTGATCTTCTCGCAGTTGTCCATGCCGTAGTCGTAACCCATGTCGATGGGGTAGCGGACCATCACGCCCATCGTCCAGGTGTCGCCGATCGCCAGGCAGTTGATGTGCATCTCCTGCTCCTTCTGCCGGTCGATCCAGCCGTTCTTGATGGCGATGGTCTTCCGCACCGTGGCCGGGAACGCCTTGCGGATGCCGAAGTCGCCGACCCCGCGGACCAGCCGCATCTCGTTCAGCAGCCACTTGGTCCACTTCGGGCCGGCCGCGCGGCCGTCGTCGATGCAGAGCCCGAGCCGGGCGGTGTCCCGGGGGGACAGCTGGGTCCGGCTCCAGCCGCCGTCGCTGGCCACCTTGCTGTCGGTCAGGTCGCACATCTGGATCAGCCGCTTGATCGAGGCGGACCGGCCGACGCTGTTGTAGAACTGCTCGGCCCGGGTGTTGTCGCTGTCCCGGATGATCTGCGTGGCGTCGTCCAGCTTCGCCTCGCTCGGCGTCTGCCCGGCGTCGGCCGTCCGCCGCAGGTAGTCGGCCACGATCCAGGACTTGATCAGCGAGGCGGTGGTGCTGGTCTCGTTCATGTTCTTCGAGCCGATGATCGCGCCGGTCCGCTTGTCCAGCACGCTCCAGGAGTACCAGCCCTTGATGTCCAGGTCGCTGAGGTCCTGGGCGGCGAACGGCAGCGGCTCCAGCGAGGGCGACGGGGACGGCTCGGGCCGGGCGTTGCGATCGGTGGGAGTGTTCGAGGACCGCGCGCCCGCCGCGGTCGACGGCGAGCCGGCCGTGGGACGCAGGGGCGAGCCCGGCACGAACCTGAGCGAGACGAGCACCAGACCGACCAGGATCACGGCGACCGCGCTGTACGTGAGCGGACGGTGGTCACTGCCCGGCCGGCGCCGGTTGCCCGCCATCAGAGCTTCCCGACCGGCTGCTGCGGCACCTTGAGGGCGGCGCCCGGCTGCGGGGTCACCAGCTGGGTGGCGACGCTGGCGCAGACCTTCGCGCCGTAGGAGGGGGTCTTCGGGTCGCCGGCGCCGGGGTAACGCATCATCACGGCCAGGGTCCAGTCGTCGGCCACCGCGAGGCAGTTGACGTGCCACTGACCGTCGGCCCAGAGCATGGTGAAGCCGTTCTTGATGCTGACCGGTCCCTGGGACGTGATCGAGGCGGGCAGGCCGTCGACGATGCCCCAGTGGCCGCCCTGGACGGCCGTGGACTTCTGGTCCTTGACGCTGCCGCGCACGTGCGCCATCTCGTTCAACACCCACTTCGTCCACTTCGGCCCGGCGGCGGTGCCGTCACCGATGCAGTCGCCCATGCGCACCGCGTCGCGGGGCGACATCTGGGTGTACGCCCACTTGGCCCGGGTGGGTTCAATCTTCGTGTCGGTCAGCTTGCACATCTTGATGAGCCGGTCCAGCACCGGCTTGCGCCCGCCGGCGTTGTAGAGCGCCTCGGCGGAGATGTCGTTGCTGTCCCGGATGGCGGTCTCGGCCTGCTTCTTCCGCGTCGCGCTGAGCGGCTTGCCGTCCAGCTCGCGCAGGTAGTCGGAGACGATCCACGCCTTGATCATCGACTCGGTCGAGTTGGTCGACGCCATGTTCGGCGCGCCGCTGATCTTCCCGGTCTTCCGGTCCATCAGCGCCCAGGAGAAGAACTTGCCCTTGAAGTTCACCGAGACCGGACCGGCGGCCAGCGTCGGCTCCGGGGGCGCGGTCGGTGCGGGCGCGGGCACCTGGGGCACGCCGCCGCCGATGCCGCCGATGCCGTCGCCGCCGGAGAACTTGGCGTACGCGGCGGGAACCAGCATGACGCCGCCGAGGAGGACCGCCGCGATGGCGAGCACCATGGTCACGCGAGGTCGCATGAGTGGGTGAACTCCAGATTGTCTGGCCGGGGGGACCGGCGCTTTCCGAATGTGTTTCGGCCTGATCGCCGAGGCCGGGGGAGATGGCCTGGAGCCGGTGGCGATCGTCGGCAGCCGATCGGTGTGCCGGGCGAAGTCTACTTCCGGACCGGCCGTATGCCAGATCCCGACGCCCGGCAACTCGCCGTGAAGGCGGGATATTAGGCCGCTATGCCGCTCTTGGGAGGATTCATCTTCGTCGGGTGGTCGACGTCACAAGCTTTGCGCAGGTCAGGCGTCGTCACTGGAAGCGGTCACCCGGTGACACAAGGTGGATTCGGAAACCTGTTACACCCTCTGGTGTCATCGGGCGCGAGCTGTAACACTGGCCTCATGTATGGCAACGACTTCGCCCCGCCCGAGGACGGCCCGGGCGGCGGCCTGCTCGGCGAGGTGGAGGCGGCGGAGGCCGCGCTGCGCGAGGCGGCGGCGCGCGCCCGGCGTGGCGGACCGGCACCGGACGAGGACTTCGCGGCGTACTTCGCGGACGTGATCGACGCCGACCAGAAGATCGAGCCGCGCGACTGGATGCCGGAGGCGTACCGCAAGACGCTGATCCGGCAGATCGCCCAGCACGCGCACTCCGAGATCATCGGGATGCAGCCGGAGGGGAACTGGATCAGCCGGGCCCCCTCGCTCAAGCGCAAGGCGATCCTGCTGGCCAAGGTGCAGGACGAGGCCGGCCACGGTCTCTACCTCTACGCCGCGGCGGAGACGCTCGGGGTCAGCCGGGACGAGCTGGTCGAGCTGCTGATCGAGGGCCGGCAGAAGTACAGCTCGATCTTCAACTACCCGACTCTGACCTGGGCCGACGTGGGCGCGATCGGCTGGCTGGTGGACGGCGCGGCGATCGTCAACCAGGTGCCGCTCTGCCGCTGCTCCTACGGCCCCTACGCCCGCGCCATGATCCGGGTCTGCAAGGAGGAGTCGTTCCACCAGCGCCAGGGGTACGAGATCCTGCACACGCTGGCCCACGGCACCCCGGAGCAGAAGGCGATGGCCCAGGACGCGGTGGACCGTTGGTGGTACCCGTCGCTGGCCATGTTCGGCCCGCCGGACGGCGACTCGACGCACAGCGCCCAGTCGATGGCCTGGAAGATCAAGCGCTTCTCCAACGACGAGCTGCGCCAGCGCTTCGTCGACATGTGCGTGCAGCAGGCGGAGATCCTCGGGCTCACCATCCCCGACCCGGACCTGCGCTGGAACGAGCAGCGGCAGTGCTACGACTACACCCAGCCCGACTACGACGAGCTGATGCGGGTGATCAAGGGCGACGGGCCGTGCAACCGGCAGCGGATGGAGCACCGGCGCCGGGCCCACGCCGAGGGCGCCTGGGTGCGGGAGGCCGCCGCGGCGTACGCGGCGAAGCGGAACAGCAAGGAGAAGGTGGCGGCGTGAGCAAGGATCATTCCCCTCTCTGGGAGGTCTTCGTGCGGGCGCGGCGCGGGCTGTCGCACACCCACGTCGGCAGCCTGCACGCCCCCGACGCCGAGCTGGCCCTGCGCAACGCCCGGGACCTCTACACCCGGCGCCAGGAGGGCGTCTCGATCTGGGTGGTGCCGGCGGGCGCGATCACCGCGTCCAGCCCGGACGAGAAGGACGCCTTCTTCGACCCGGCCGCCGACAAGGTCTACCGCCACCCCACCTTCTACGAGGTGCCGGACGGGGTGGCGCACCTGTGAGCGAGCGCCTGTTCGACTTCACCCTCGCCCTCGGCGACGACGCGCTGATCGCCGCGCAGCGGCTCGGCGAGTGGACCTCCCGCGCGCCGGAGATGGAGGAGGACATCGCGCTGGCCAACATCGCCCTCGACCAGCTCGGCGCGGCCCGCCTGCTGCTCACGTACGCGGGCGAGCTGGAGGGCGCCGGCCGGGACGAGGACGCGCTGGCCTACCTGCGCGGCGACCGGGAGTTCCGCAACTGCCTCCTGGTCGAGCTGCCCAACGGCGACTTCGGCGTGACCATGGCGAAGCTGTTCCTCCTGGCCGCCTACCAGCTCCCGCTCTACACCGCGCTGAGCGGGTGCGCCGACGAGCGGCTGGCCGCGATCGGGGCGAAGGCCCGCAAGGAGTCCGCGTACCACCTGGACCACGCCTCGCTCTGGGTGAAGCGGCTCGGCGACGGCACGGAGGAGTCGCACCGGCGCATGCAGGACGCGGTCGACCAGGTGTGGCCGTACACCCACGAACTGTTCACCGCGGACCCGGCGGCGCCGGTCGACCCGGCCACCCTGCGGGCCGACTTCGACGCCGTCGTGTCGACGGTGCTCGACGAGGCGACGCTGACCCGGCCGGCCGACGGCTGGGCCCCGGGCGGCGGCCGGGACGGCGTCCACACCGAACACCTCTCCTACCTGCTGGCCGAGATGCAGGTGCTGCACCGCGCCCACCCCGGAGCCCGCTGGTGAGTGATCCCAGGGCGGCCGTGGCGGCGGTGGTGGACCCGGAGATCCGGGTCATCACCATCGACGAGCTGGGCATCCTGCGGTCGGTCGACGAGGACCCGGCCACCGGCCGGGTCGTGGTCACCATCACCCCCACCTACACGGGCTGCCCGGCCATGGACGTGATCCGGGCGGACATCCGCCGGGCGCTCGCCGCGGCCGGCCACCCGGACGCCGAGGTCCGCACGGTGTACGCCCCGGCGTGGAGCACCGACTGGATCTCGGAGCGCGGCCGCGCCAAGCTGGCGGCCGCCGGCATCGCCCCACCCGCGCCCGCCGAGCGGGGCGGCGTCGTCCCGCTGACCCTGGCCGTCCGCTGCCCGCGCTGCGGTTCCCCGGAGACCGAGCAGGTCAGCCGGTTCGGCTCCACCGCGTGCAAGGCCCTGTGGCGCTGCCGCTCCTGCTCCGAACCCTTCGACCACCTGAAGGCGCTGTGACTGTCACGATCACCCGTCCGGTCCGTCGCCGGCCGGTCTTCCACCCGCTGCACGTCGCCGCCGTCGACCGGCTCACCGACGACGCCGTGGCGATCACCTTCGCCGTGCCCGAGGAGCTGCGGGAGACCTTCGCGTTCTCCGCCGGGCAGCACCTCACGGTCCGGCGGGTCGGGGCGGACGGCGCGGACGTGCGACGGTCGTACTCGATCTGCTCCACGCCCGACGAGCTGGCCCGGCACGGCCGCCTGCGGATCGGCGTGCGCGAGGTCCCGGGCGGCGCCTTCTCCGCCTACGCCTGCGGCGCGCTGCGCGGCGGCGACGTCGTCGAGGTGCTGCCCCCGCTCGGGCACTTCACCTCCGCGTTCGCCCCGGACCGCGTCCGCCACTACGGCGCGGTGGTCGCCGGCTCCGGCGTCACCCCGGTGCTCTCGCTGGTCGCGACCGCGCTGGCCGTCGAGCCGGCCAGCACCTTCACCCTGGTGTACGGCAACCGCACGGCGAACACCGTGATGTTCGCCGAGGAGCTGGCCGACCTGAAGGACCGGTGGCCCACCCGGCTGCACCTGGTGCACGTGCTCTCCCGCGAGATGGGCGAGTCGGCGCTGCTCTCCGGGCGCATCGACGCCGACCGGCTGGCCCGGCTGCTCGACACCGTCGTCCCCGGCGAGGTGATCGAGGAGTGGTTCCTCTGCGGCCCGTACGGGATGGTGGTGGACGCCAAGGCGGTGCTGGCCGGCCGGGGTGTGCCCGACCCGGCGGTGCACACCGAGCTGTTCCACGTCGACGCCCCGCCGGAGCCGGTCCGCCGCCCGACCGACCAGCCCGGCACCGGCGCCGAGGTGACGATCGTGCTGGACGGGCGTTCGTCGAGCTTCACCATGGGCCGCGACGAGCGGGTGCTGGACGCCGCGCTCAAGGTCCGCGGCGAGCTGCCGTACGCCTGCAAGGGCGGCGTCTGCTCGACCTGCAAGGCCAAGGTGGTCTCCGGCGAGGTGACCATGGCCCGCAACTACGCCCTGGAGCCGGACGAGGTGGCCGCCGGCTACGTGCTCACCTGCCAGTCCAGCCCGGTCACCGACAAGCTGACGGTCGACTACGACGCCTGATCGACCGCCTGCTCGCACGGGGCAGCGCACGATTAGTCGATCAACTATATTGCCATCCGTCATCGCCTGACGCCGGAGTGTCGCGGGTTCCCGCGCATCCGGCGAGCGGGTTCGTGCGCCGCGTCCGGCCACCGGACACGGCGTTCATCATTGAACGGGGCAGTGGATTGAGTCGACAGCTACGGCGGAGACAACGCCGACAGGCGGTGCTGGCAGGGGTTGTGATCCTGGCCGGGGCAGGGCTGGTCACCGGTGCGCCGGCCCGGGCGGTCAGCGGCGGCACGTCGGTCACCGACCCGGCGTTCGGCTTCGTGGCCCGGGTGGCCTTCGACGACGTGCGCGCGTGCAGCGGGGCCCTGGTGGCGCCGCAGTGGGTGCTCACGGCCAAGTCGTGCGTGAGTGACGCCGGGGCTCCGGTGGTGACCGGGGATCCGGCCCGGCCGACCACGGTGACCGTGGGCCGGCTGGACCTGAGCACGGGCACCGGTCACGTGCGCCGGGTCAACCGGGTGGTGCCGCATCCGGATCGCAACCTCGCCCTCGTGCGCCTCGCCGCGCCGGCGGCCGGGGTCACTCCTGTCGCACTCGGCGCCACCGCGCCGACCCAGGGCGAGACCTTCCAGGCGCTGGGCTTCGGCCGCACGGCCACCGAGTGGGTGCCGGACAAGCTGCACGGGGTCGCCGTCTCCGCGGCCGCGGTGACGGCGACCGCGCTCGACATCACCAGCCAGGACAGCGCCGGTCCGACGACCTGCAAGGGAGACGCCGGCGGTCCCACCGTCCGGATGGTCGGCGGCAGTCCGGAACTGGTCGCGGTGCACGACACCTCCTGGCAGGGCGGCTGCCTGGCCGAGACGGACACCCGCCGGAACGCGATCGAGACGCGCACCGACGACCTGGCCGGCTGGATCCGGCAGAACAGCGTCTCCAACTGCAACGCGGGCGGCGGAACCGCCGGTCAGGGCGACCAGGCGAGCGTCGTGCTGCTGGGCGACTGGACCGGCGACTGCCGCACCGACGTGCTCGCCCAGCTGGCCGACGGCCGGCTGCGGGCCTACCGGTCCAGCGGTGACCTGTCCGGCACGGCCCCGCTCTTCCCGGGGCCGTGGCCCTACGTCGGCACGAGCTGGACGGCGGCCAACCGTCCGCGGGTGCTCATCGGCGACTTCACCGGTGACGGCAGGACGGACATCATCGGGGGAATCTCCGACGGCACGCTCACGGCCTGGGCGTCGACGGGAGACGTGTCCGCCGACTACAAGCTCTTCGCGGGGGCCACCGCCAAGGTGGGTACGGGCTTCACCACCTCGTCCCTTCCGCGGGTCGTCCCGGGGGACTTCGACGGTGACGGGAAGACGGACCTGCTCGGGCAGTTGCTCGACGGGACGCTGCGGGTGTTCAGGTCCACGGGTGACCTCTCGGCCGACGCCCGGCTCTTCGCCGGCGCCGCCCGCACCGTCGGCGCCGGCTTCACCACGACGGCCGTGCCGCGCCTCCTGCCCGGCGACTTCAACGGCGACGGCCGCACCGACCTGATCGCTCAGTACGCGGACGGCACGATGAAGGGCTACCCGTCGAGCGGGGACCTCTCCGCCGACAACCGGCTCTTCCCGGCGACGGACCAGGCGAAGGTGGTCGGCACGGGCTGGCGGAGCAGTTCCTTCCCGCGCATCCTGCCCGCGGACGTGGACGGCGACGGCATCACTGACCTGGTGGGCCAGCTGGCCGACGGCCGGCTGCGGGCGTACCGGTCGACCGGCGCCCTGGCCGGCAGTGGGCTCACCTTCCCCGGGCCGTACCCGTACGTGGGTACGAGCTGGACCACGGCGAACCGCCCCCGGATCCTGGTGGGCGACTTCTCCGGGGACGGTCGGACCGACCTCGTCGGGCAGAACCCGGACGGGACGATGCTCGGCTTCCGGTCCACCGGTGACCTGACCGCCGACTACCAGCTCTACGTCACGAGCCAGTCGAACGTCGGCAGCGGCTGGAGCTCCACCAGCATCCCGCGCATCTTCTGACCCGATCCACCATGCGCGTCCGGCCCCACCCTCCGACGAGGGTGGGGCCGGACCTCTTCGGGTGACCCCGGCCACCCCGTACGCGGCGCCGAGAGCCGAGCGGGGTGGCTGTGGTGAGCCGCCGAGCGGGCCGACGTACCCTCGATGGCGTGACGGTGAGCCGGGAGATCGACGACATCCTGCAGCGTGGCGCGGACGGCGGGCGGATCACGCCCGAGGAGGCCCTGCTGCTCTACACCGAGGCGCCCTTCCACGCGCTGGGCGAGGCGGCGGACGCGGTGCGCCGCCGGCGCTACCCGGACAACATCGTCACGTACCTGATCGACCGCAACATCAACTACACGAACGTCTGCGTGACGGCGTGCAAGTTCTGCGCCTTCTACCGGGCCCCCAAGCACAAGGAGGGCTGGACCCACCCGACCGAGGAGATCCTGCGCCGCTGCGGCGAGGCGGTCGAGCTGGGCGCCACCCAGGTCATGCTCCAGGGCGGCCACCACCCGGACTACGGCGTGGAGTACTACGAGGAGCTGTTCTCCGCGGTCAAGCAGGCGTACCCGCAGCTCGCCATCCACTCGATCGGCCCGAGCGAGATCCTGCACATGGCCAAGGTCTCCGGGGTGAGCCTGGACGAGGCGATCGCCCGGATCAAGGCCGCCGGGCTGGACTCGATCGCCGGCGCCGGCGCCGAGATGCTGCCGGACCGGCCGCGCAAGGCGATCGCCCCGCTCAAGGAGTCGGGCGCGCGGTGGCTGGAGGTCATGGAGCTGGCGCACCGCCAGGGGCTCGAGTCGACCGCGACCATGATGATGGGCACCGGCGAGACCCACGCCGAGCGGATCGAGCACCTGCGGATGATCCGCGACGTGCAGGACCGCACCGGCGGCTTCCGCGCGTTCATCCCGTGGACGTACCAGCCGGAGAACAACCACCTCAAGGGCCGCACCCAGGCGACCACCCTGGAATACCTGCGGCTGGTCGCGGTGGCCCGGCTCTTCTTCGAGACGGTGCCGCACCTGCAGGCGTCCTGGCTGACCACCGGCAAGGACGTCGGTCAGCTCGCCCTGCACATGGGGGTGGACGACCTCGGCTCGATCATGCTGGAGGAGAACGTCATCTCCTCGGCCGGCGCCCGGCACCGCTCGAACCTGCACGAGCTGATCTCGATGATCCGCACCGCCGACCGGATCCCGGCCCAGCGGGACACGCTCTACAACCGGCTCGCGGTGCACATGACTCCGGCCGACGACCCGAGCGACGACCGGGTGGTCTCGCACTTCTCCTCGATCGCCCTGCCGGGCGGCGGGGTGGGGAAGTCGCTTCCGCTGGTCGAGGCCAACTGACCCCGGTTCCTTCCGGCACCGCCGATCGGGTCGCCGACCTGCCAGATAACAGGACGGCGGCGACCAGCGCGACCTCGACCCGCGCGGCGACATCCGCGGTTACGCTGTCGTCGTCCGCCTGACGGTCGTCCTCCATCGGCCCGCGAGGGTCGTTCACATAAACGCACGGCAGCAGGGGCGGGATGGGTCACCATCCCGCCCCTGCTGTCTGCGTTCCGGTGAGGACGGACGGAACTCATCGATGGGGTTCTGGCGCGCCTCGACGTCGCTCCGGTAGCGTCCGTTCGTTCCGCAACCAACTGGCACGTCCCTTACCCCGGGGGATCCATGACCTTCACCTACCGCTCACCGCTGGCGCGCGCCGGCGCCGTTGCCCTGCTCGCCGTCGGCGCGCTGACCGCCGCCGGCACGCCGGCCCGGGCGGCCGACCTGCCCGACCTCGTGCTCGCCCCGATCAGCACCAGCCTGGCCAAGGGTGTCGAGGCCGCCCAGGCAAAGCCGTTCAAGTTCACCGTGACCAACGTCGGCACGGCCGAGGCGAAGGACGTCAGCGTCCGGGTCAAGGTCGACGACCTCAAGCTGAACCGTGTGGGCTACCTGGTGCCGGACGGTTGCCGGGTCGTGTCCGGCCAGTTCTACGACTGCCTGCTGGGTGACCTGCCGGCCGGCACCAGCGAGGACTTCGGCATCCCGCTGTTCAGCACCGGCGGCAGGGGCAACGGCGGTGTGCTGACCGTCGGCGTGAGCACCCGCAGCCCGCAGCCGAACACGGCCGACGACATCGTCGAGGTGCCGGTCCAGGTCACCGCGCCCGGCTACGACCTCACCGCCTGGGTGCAGGACATCCAGGACAACGTGGTGGTCGACGGCGCCGGGCAGGCCGAGCCGGACCTGAAGCCGGTCCGCCGTGGCGTGACGGTGCCGCTGGACTGGGCGGTCTACAACGACGGCAGCCGTCCGGCCACCGGCGTCTTCTACGGCCTCACCCTGCCGGCCGGAGTCGACTTCGTGGACCTGCCGGAGGGCTGCCTGCGGCAGGAGATCCTGGGCAGGGCCCAGGCGCTCTGCGAGGACGACGGTGCGGTGATCCAGCCGGCCCAGTACTACACGGCGGCCGTCACGGTCCGGGTCGGCGCCGACGTCACCGAGCCGGTGCTGCACGAGGGAGACCTCTTCGCGTACGGGTTGGACGGTGCCGAGGGTGCGCCGGAGGAGGCGCCCAGGGCCGCCGGTCCGGCGCAGCGGCGCACCTTCGCCGAGGTCGACG
>NZ_JBSSLX010000057.1:0-30350 GCF_053890995.1 Micromonospora sp. I033
TCGAAGACATCCGCCACCGGTGCACGGCGAGGCCGTCTCCGCGCATGCGGTGACGTTCGCTCACCCGTCACTCCGGTACGGGCCGGTCCGGCCCGTACCGCAGAACGGGGACGGGCCCGGCGCGGAGGGTGATCCTCCGCGCCGGGCCGCGGTATCGGGTGGGGTCAGCCGGCCGCGCAGGTGGCCGTCGGGCCCGGGCCGGTGCCGGTGCCCTGGAAGCCGAAGTTGGTCGACTGCCGGGCGCCGACGTGTCCGTTGTAGCTCACGCTGGTGAACCGGACGGTTCCGCTGGTACCGCTGGCCTGGGCGTTCCAAGCGCCGGTGACCGCGGCGCCGCCGGGCAGCGTGATGGTCACGGTCCAGCCGTTGATGTCCGCAGAGCCGGCGGTGACCGTCACGCTCGCGGTGAAGCCGCCGGACCACTGGTTGACCGCCACCGACGCGGAGCAGCCAGTACCGGTCGGCGGCGTGGTGGTGGGGGGAGCCGTGGTAGGCGGCGCGGTCGTCGGCGGTGTCGTGGTCGGGGGAGCGGTGGTCGTCGGCGGCGCGGTGGTGGGCGGGTTGGGCGCACCGTTGGCCAGGCTGTAGGCCAGATCGGGCTGGAACGAACCGGCCGTGTAGCGGCAGCCGTCCGCCTCCCCCGGCGGCTTCACCCAGAGGTACGCGTCGATGTTGCCGTCGCCGGTGTTGGTCGTCGGGTACATCCCGATGCGCCGGTCGGTGTTGTCGTCGGCGCACCAGTCTCCGCTGGCACCCCCGTTGCGGCTGGTGTCGATGACCTGGTGCTTGCCCGGGATGCCCAAGCCGGCGAGGGCGGAGATGACCGCCCGGCCGAAGTTCGCCTCGCTGGAGGTGGAGTTGAAGTTCGAGACGTTGGTGAAGAAGCCGTCGGCGTACTGCACGCCGGCCGCCCGGAGCCGGTTGGCCTGCTCGCCCGCGCTGTTCCAGGTGGAGTGGCCGCCGTCGAGGTACACCTTGGCGTTGGGGTTGGCCGACTTGATGGTCTGGGTGGCCGTCGTGAGCGCTTGGTTGCGCGCGCTGATCTCGCCGCCGCTCAGGCACGTCTGCAGGGCGAGTGAGTCGGTTTCCAGGATGATGATGACGGTCTGGTTGCCCAGTCCTCTGGCGAAGTTGGACACCCAGGTCTGGTACTGGTTGAGGTCCGGCGCCCCACCTGCGCTGGCCCCGCCGCAGTCCCGGTTGGTGATCTCGTACACCGACAGCACCGGGATCTGCTGCGCCGCGTTGGCGGCGCCGACGAACCCGGAGACCTCGGACTGGACGGTCGACGGGTTGAAGTTGGCGAACCAGCGGGCCTGCGGCTGACTCGCGATCTTGTCCCGGATGACGGCGGCACGAGAGTCGCCGGGGTTGGCGGCGACCCAGCGGACAACGGCCGAACTGGGGTCGCGGTAGAGCGATCCGGACACCGTGCCGGCGGACGCGCCGCCGACCGCGAGGCAGACGCCGGCGGCGGCGATGCCCGCGACTGCCGCCACACTGATGGCCGCCGATCTGCGGCGCCGGCGGGAGAGGATAGCCACGACGTGTTTCCTCCTGATCACATAGATGTGTCTAAGTTCATGGGAGCGTTCCCATGGACGGTAGCGGAGGCGCGCGCCGCTGCCAAGATGTGAAGACTCGTCGTTGAGGCAACGGCCGCGTTTGTGTGTCAAAGGCTCGCGCCGGTCCGTGCGACGGGACCGGCTGCCGCCGGTTTGGCGGCCGGAGATGGGGGAGCAGGTGGGGAGCAGCCGGGTGCGCTGAACAGCGTTGAACGACGCCCAATGGCACTGGGCGGCATTCAGCTGCACCCACTACGACCTGAAGTTTCCTGTTTCTGCTGTTCAGAGTCGGTGTGGCGTTCTGCTTCACCCGGCTTGCAAGCGAGGGGCCGAGCGCAACCCGGTGGACAGAGGATCGACGGGGCCTCGACACTCGGGCATGTGATCGACATGCGAGACGTCGGGGTGCGGGTTCTAGCCGGTGACCTGGCTGGCGAGGAGCTGCCGATGGTTGCGGCCCAGGCGCTTGCGGAGGGGCAGCGATACCTCGCGCACGGCCGAAGGGCAGCCATCCTTGCCGGATGGTTGCCCTTCGGCAGGCGTCCGACCCTCCTGATACCTACTGAGACGGGAGGATCGGCGCTCAGTTAGTCACGGCGCCACCTGGAAGCCCTGGCGCCAGGTGGGGTGGGTCGGGTGCCAGCCCAGTTCGCGCTTGGCCTTCGCGTTGGATGCACCGCGCAGCTCGGTCATGAGCACGACGCCGGCCTGTCCGGCGGCCAGCCGTCCGATGAACCGCGGTACGCGCATCGGTTTCTTGGCGCCCAGCATCGCCGCCAGTTCCGGCAGCCACTCGGCGACCGGGGCGGGGTCGTCATCGACGATGTTGTAGATACCGCGGCCGCCGTTCTCCACCGCTGCGACGGTGGCCTCGGCAGCGTCGGCGATGTGAACGAACGACCACACCCCGCCGGCGTCGCCGACGACCGGGAACTTGCGCTTGCGGATCATCTCGAGCTGCTCGGAGCCTGGCGCCATGGAGGTACCGGGTCCGTAGAACGCGCCATAGCGCAGTACGAGCCCTTCGGTCCAGGCGGCGCCCAGCACGGCCTTCTCCAAGTGTTCGATCGCGGCGATCATCGGGGCCATCTGGCTGACCGGTGCGCGGTCGAGGGGGTCCTGTTCGTTCTTGACCGGCCCGCCGGTCCGCGTGTAGGTGAACGCGCCGTTGCTCTGGGCGACGAACCGTCGTACTCCTGTGGCGCGTGCGGCCGCGAGCAGGTTGTCGGTGCCCTCGATCCGCAGCCGGTCGGTGGCGGCGAAGCTGCGGTCGAAGTGGCGGGTGTCGATGTGCCCGATGGCGGTCAGCTGATTAACGATCACCTCCGGGGCTGCCTGGCGCACGGCAGCATCGACCTGGGCGCGATCCAGCGCATCGGCGATGACCGGTACCGCGCCCAGCTCTGATGCCCTGGCCTTGTTGGATTCGCTGCGGATCATGGCGAACACCTCGTGTCCCGCATCGACCAGACGCGGCACCAGTTCCTTGCCCATCGCTCCGGTCGCTCCCGCCACCAGCACTCTCATCGTCGGCTCCCTTGCTGTCCGGTTCGGATCTGCCACTTGAACCGGATGGCCCGCCCGTTCCTGACAGCAGACGACGGTGACACACGTCACAGCATGAGCAGGTGCTCCCCATGGTGGGCCGCCGCCCACAGCTCGGTCGCGCGTTCGAGCTTGTCGGGGTTCGCCTGGGTACGGCAGGCAGCGATGCCCTCGGTGGTGACCTCCAGGCACATGATGGCGACGACCCGGCCTTCCACGACCGCCACAACGGCGGGTTCACCATTGGCGGCCCAGGCGTAAATCTTGGGCGCGCCGCCGACGATGGCGCGCTTGGCCTCTGCGGGCTTGAACAGGCCCCACAGGAATTTCGCGACCGCGACGGCTCCCTCGAACGCCCTGGTGCGTGCCGGAACCTTCCCTCCGCCGTCGCCGATGGAGATGGCGTCCTTGGTGAGCAGGCGTACGAGCTCATCGGTCTGCCCACTGGTGGCGGCCGCGAGGAACTCCTCGACGATCCGCCGGGCGGCGGCCTGGTCGATTTCGGTGCGGGCCTTGCCGGCCGCGACATGCTTCTTGGCGCGGTGAAAGATCTGCTGGCTGGCCGCCTCGGTGATGTCGAGGATCTCGGCGATCTCCCGGTGCGGGTAGTCGAAGGCCTCCCGCAGCACGTACACGGCCCGCTCGTTGGGGGACAGGCGCTCCATGAGGGTGAGGACCGCGTACGAGACCGACTCGCGCTGCTCAGCGGTGTCGGCCGGGCCGAGCATCGGGTCCCCCGCGAGCAGCGGCTCGGGGAGCCATCGACCCACGTAGGTCTCGCGGCGTGCCCGCGCGGAGGTGAGCTGATTGAGGCACAGGTTGGTGAGTACCTTCGTCAGCCAAGCCTCGGGGACCTCGACGCGGTCTACGTCGGCGGCCTGCCAGCGCAAGAACGTCTCCTGCACGACGTCCTGCGCCTCGTCCGCGGAGCCGAGAAGACGGTAGGCGATGGCCTCCAGACGCGGCCTCGACAGCTCGAACCGGTCGACCTCATCCACCGTCAAAGGCATGACCTGATCATATTTCCGCAATGCCTCCAGCTGATCACGGCCCCACTCGTGGATCGAGGCCAGCCGGACAGCGAACACGCTGCTCCTCCTCACGAGGATTGGCCCATCCTGCCGGGCAGCAGGTCGTCCGGTCGGATGAGCCAGTAGAGCATGCCGATGTCGCCCCACCAGCTTCCCGCGGAGTGCTCAGTGTCGACCCAGATGGTGACTGGGGCGCCGGCGAGGGCTGGGCCGAGCCACGCCTGCTGCTGGGCGACGGTCAGGTTGGCACGACCCGAACGAGCTGCACCGACTGGGAACGGTCAGTGGACGCGGTGATCGACATGTCGACCTCGACGGGGGCGGCTTCCTGAGGGCCCGCCATCTGCCACGGCATGACTCATGGACTGCTCACGCGAACGATGCAGACGATGCGGGCGAATACCCAGGCGCACCGTCACTGCGCCCAGCAGGGTCGCGGCGGCCAGCGGCAGCCACAGCGCCGCCGCACCCAGGCTGAGCAGACCGGTGATGATGATGGGATCGACGGCCCGGGCCAGGCCGTAGCTGAGTTGCCAGCGGGCGAGCGCGCGCCCCATCAGGTGCGGCGGTGCCGACTCGATCACCAGCGGCACGCTGCTGCCGGTGTAGAGAATTTCACCCAGCGTGTAAGGCACGATGACCAGCGCGACGAGCACCGTGCCGGGGCCGCCGCCGGTCGCCCCGCCGAGCCAGAAGGCGAGGTAGGAGGCGGCGAGCAACAGGCCGGACCAGAACAGCACGGTGCGGTGCGGCCACTTCGCGAGGCGCACTGCCACGACCAGCTGCAGCGCGATCACCATGACGGTGTTGGCGACGAAGATGCCCGAGGGCCACGCCAGGGAGGCGTGCAGGCCCTGCACCAGCAGCAGCGGCAGGGCGATTTCGAGGATGTCGGCGTAAAACGCGTACGGAATGCCGGCCAGGGCCAGGACGGTAACGGCGCGTAGGCCGGCACCGCGCGTTTCCTTCGTCGCCGCAGGCGCGGTGGGCGGCGGAACATCTTGATGGGGCAGCGGCACCCGGGCGATCACCGCTGCGCCGAACGCGCACCCGAGCGCCGTCGCCAGCGCGAGCCAGCGGAGCACCTCCGGCCCGGCCGCGACCAGAACCGTGCCGAGCAGGGCGCCGGCGCCCAGGCCGGCGTTGCGCAGTGAGCGGCCCGCGGCCAGCGCCGCCGCACGCTGGGCCGGGCCGGCCAGCGCGGCGACCAGTGCGGAATTGGTGGGTGGAGCGATCTGCGTGCCGACGCCGATGAGCAGCGCACCGATCGCGAATCCGGCGATGCCGGGCACCAGGGCAAGCAGCAGCGACCCCACCGCCCGCACCAGTAGCGCAGCGACGGAGGGGGCCCGTCGCGCCCCGCGGTCGATCCACCATCCGACGAGCGGAACGGCGCCGAGGCCGGCCAGCATGCCGACGGTCAGCGTCATGCCGGCCTGCGGCGCGCTGAGCCCGATCAGTACGGCGTAGATCACGATGAACGGGCGCAGCATCCCGGAGGTCGCTGCCTCGACTGTGGCGCTGAGCGCGTAGCGGCCGCCGCCCGGGATGCGGACCAGCTCACGAAGCGTCGTACGGGTGGTCGTCACGGCTCCGATCGTCCGGCCCTACCGCTGCGAAGGGGCCGAGGTTGGGCAGCGTCGTCAATCCATGCCTCGTCGATTGACAAACGACGTCAATCGGTCTGCCCGGGCGCGGACCCCTGCCATGATCGGTACCGTGGTCACCTCGGTCGACATCGCCGGCGTACCAGCCGATCGGATCCGGATAACGCCGTCACCGCTCGCGGAGCTCGGCGCGGTGCTGCACGTGCTCGCGGAGCCGCAGCATCATCCGGACACCGCCGCGGCGGTGGCGATGATGGCGGCTGCCCTTCCCGCAGAGCTGGCCCCAGACCTCGAGGAATTCGGTCTGCTCTGGCACTCCGGCCGGGCCGACTTTCTGTTCCCGTCCGATCCACGGCCGAGCCTGCGCGAGGAACTGGACGACGTCGACCGCCTGGACGACGAGCGCTGGGTCGCCGCGGCGCTCGCCGCCCATCGGGCCGTCTCACCGGCGCCGCGAATGTGGTCGCCGCTGCGTGACCCGATCGTGCGGCAGCGGGCGCTGGCCGCCGCCCGCGCGCGAGGCCCGCGGCAGGCGGCGTGGGCCGAGCGCGTGCTCGCCGATCCGGCCGCCGAGCGCGAGCGGGTACGACGCTTTCTGCTCGCCTGCGAGTCCGCCTTCTTCGACAGGGTCTGGAAACGGGTTCGCCCAGCGCTCGCCGAGGAAGCCGACCGTCGACGCTTCGACCTGGCCCGCGAGGGCATCGGTGCCCTCGGCCGGATCTCGCACGCAATCGGCGTCGACACCGAGCGCGGCATTCTGACGATCGACAAGCTGCAGGACCAGACCGCAGACGGTCGCGGCGGCGGGATGACGCTCATCCCGAGCGCGTACGGCGCACCGCATATGACCGTCGTGTACGCGCCCGGCTGGCTACCCGTGCTGCAGTACCCGGCACCGGACTGGAACCCGCGCCCGGTGTTGCGGGTGGACGAGCTGGATGCACGGCTGACCGCCCTTGCGCACCCGCTGCGGCTACGTTTCTGCCGCACGCTCGCCCGAGGTCCGCACACGACCGGCGAGCTGGCCGACTTGTGGCGGGTGACGGCGCCGGAGGTGTCCAGGCACCTCGCGGTGCTGAAAGCGGCCGGGCTGCTGATCTCGGCGCGCCGCGGCCGCTACGTGACGTACCGCCTGGACATGGAGGCCTGCTCCGGCCTGGGGCAGCAACTGGTGGACGTCCTCGGGCGCTGACCAGCCAGGATGAGAAGCGAGCTGCGCCACGCAGCACCTGGTCGCCCTCGCCCTTCATTCCATCCGGAGCGCCGCCGTGCAGCGCAGTGGCCGAATCATGCGCGTCGCCGCTCATCCGTCCCAAGGCCGTGGGGACCGGCCGCAGCAGGTGGCGGGTGGAAAACCGGCGAAGTGTGCTCTGGTGTACGGCGCAGCTCACCTCAATGTTGTCGCCCGCGGTGACTCGGGGTAACCGGCTGGCGCGTGGACCCATCACCACCGGCTCGACCGCGGCGCCGTCCCTGCCCGCTATGGCCACCCGTCCGCTGGCTGGCCGATCTACCCGCACCCCTCGGCCTGGAGCCACTCCGCAAGAGCCAGTACGCAGTAGCGCTCCAGCGCCTGGTCGGTCGGCTCGCCGTTCGGATGGAGATCGTCCGGCTGCACCACGACCCGGGTCCATACCCGCGGGGGCACCTCCGGCGACGCGGTACGACCCCCGGCCGCCGCCGCTTCCGAGCGGACAAGCAGCCGCTCGACGTTCTCCGCCGTGCAGTACGCCGGGAGTTCCAACTCATTCAGAAGATCGAGAAGTCGCCGAGCGTACTGGGGCAGGTACGGCACCAGCGGCTTCGGCCCGGGCCATCACTGTTCAGCGCGTCTCGCGGAACCAGCCACACGTCGCGCCGGGTCCGGCGCCCCCAGACACCGTACTCAGGTGGCATGAAATCGTATCCGCGAGTCTCGGCCTCGCGCATCGTGCACGAACGTTTCGAAGGCGGCCAGGGGCAGGGGCTTCGGTATGGGGTGGCGGTGCGGTATTGCGCGTACCGCGCGCTGGTAGTTGAAGAACACTTCCGGGTCGTTGGGATACCGGTCCGGTGAAACACCTGCGAAGACGCCGGCGACGCGGGCTCGTCGTAGCAGCTCACGCCATTGGTCGGCGCTTGCGGTGCCCACCGAGTCGACGCCGTGGCAGAACAGCCCGAGGTGCAGGTAGTCGTATTCGTCGCCGCTGTCCAGATAGCGATGTACGGCGTCGAGGGACGGCTGGACAGGGAACGCCGTCCAGTAGGGCACGGCGGCGGTGCGTTGCGTCCACCACGGGTCGAGCAACATGAACGAATCGATCAGCAGCCGGTCGCCCGGTAGGCCGCGTTGCCGGTAACGCCAGCGGTACAGGTCGGCGATCAACGGGCTGAGGTCCTCGGGCCCGTCGAACACCAGTCTGCTCAGTCGGTAGCCGTGGCGGTGCGCGAAGGCGGCGATGTCGTCGCGTAGCGCCGGCTCGAAGCCCCACTCCGCTTCGGGGCTGTCCGCGTCGGCTCTCGGCGCCTGCCAACTGCTCACCGGGGCGCCATAGCGGTGGAGGTATTCCCTGACGCGTGGCCCTCCTTCGCGGTACTCCTGCGGTGACATGCCGCCGACGGCACCGAACTGGAACACATGCCGTGCTCCGATGCGGGTCGTGGGCCACCGCTGGCCGCATTCGGCTGTCAAGATGACGCCGCCGGGTTCGAGGACGTCGGCGAGGAACTTTTCGTACGCCCGACCCAGCCGGGTGCGTTTAACCCGAAAGTACGCCATTCGGCGCAGCGTCAGCCGGTCCTGGCTCGGGTCATGCATGTGATGCAGCACGAGATCGGGGTTGCCGTCGAGCAGTGCGCGGGCGGTGGAGTCGAAGGCGTGCGCGGCCCGCACCGGATCGTCGGGCGACACCCGGCGCTGGCGTACCGGCAGCAGCAGCGTCTGCGGCAGCCAGGGCACCCCCAGTGCGGCGCAAAGGTGAATCAGTGCACCACCGGAGGATCCGATCACCACCGCGGGGTAGCGGCGGCGTGGATAAAGCCCGGCAACCGAATCCGCCACGGTCTCAATGTCGATTCCGGCGACCTTCGACTCGGGACGCCCCTCGGCGCCGCTGAACACACTGTAGATCCACTCACGGGTGCGCAGCGGCAGCCTGGCGGCAACCGTGGCGGCCGGCCGCAACACCCGCAGCGCCGGATTGCCCAGCGGTGGCGTGTCCTGCCCGCCGAGGAACCGGGCCAACGCCACCACCATTGCCGACGCGGAGTCGAAACCGGCGATTTCTCGGGGCAACTTCATGGGCACCTCCGGCCGATTCATGCCCGCCCACACGGGTACCAGCAGGCCATGCCCCAGTTCCCGCGCGACGTGACCACGTCATACCACGACGGGATCCTGGGGCGGATGCGAAGCCGCGCAGTCGGTGCACCGCGACCTGACATTTCCGAGGTCGTGCTCGTACAGGGCATGGCCGTGGCCGACTACCTGCTACCGGGCCTGGCCGCGTTCGGCCAGTGGACCCGCGCGCATCTGGTGGAACTGCCCGGATTCGGCGGCAGCGGCGAACCGCCGCACGAACTTTCGGTACCCGAGTTCGGCCACGCCGTAGCCGACTGGCTGACCAAGCGAGACCTCGGACCAGTAGTCCTAGCCGGGCATTCCAGCGGTACCCAGGTAGCAGCCGAGGCCGCCGTACGCGACTGCGGCGTCGCCGGGCTGGTGTTGGCCAGTCCCACCATCGATCCCGTCGCCCGCGGCCCGCTGCGCCTGCTCGTGCGCTGGCAGCTCGACGGCCGGCACGAACCACCGGGCCTGACCGAGACGCACCGACCGGAGTGGAAACGGGCCGGCCCGCGCCGGCTCGTCCACCTGGTACGAGCTCACCTGCGCCATGCCATGGAGCAACCCCTGGCGCGACTGACCGTGCCGCTGCTGGTCCTACGCGGCAAAGAAGACCGACTGAGCACCCGGCAGTGGGGGCGACGACTGACCACCATCGTCCCTGACGGCCGCTACCGGGAATTCCCGGGCGCTCACACATTCCCCTGGAGGGACCCGCAGGCATGGTCGGAACCGGTACGCGCGTTCGCCCAGATGGTGCGACCGTAGCTTTGGCTTGCCCGCAGCGGCAGTGCCGCGGCGGCCCGGAAGCCGATGCCGACGAGTCTGCGCCGGGCGAGCCGGTCGAAGGCCACCCGTCCCAACACGATCCGGCCGACAGTGGACGATCGGCCCGCCGAGTACCGCGACCAGCCAGGCCGGCCGCACAGGGCCGCCCGGGTGGGCCAGGACGATCGAGGGTCGTGCCCGCCGGGCTTCCCAGCCATGCCGTGGCCGCCTCGAGGTGTGCGTCGGACATGAGCGGGTAGGGCGGCAGGACGCCTGGAGAAGGAGAGGATCCTGATGCCGAGCACCATGCCGATGCTGGAGACATACCCAAAGTCGATCAACCTTGACCGCGCGAAGTTGGCGGCAGCGATCGACACCCTCAACGACTGCGCCCAGGCCTGCACCGCATGCGCGGACGCCTGTCTCAGTGAGGACATGGTCGGCGAACTGACCAAGTGCGTACGGACAAACCTCGACTGCGCCGACATCTGCACGACCACAGCTCGAGTGCTGTCCCGGCACACCGGCTACGACGCGAACATCACCCGCAGCCTGCTGGAGGCCTGCGCCACGGTGTGCAAGTCGTGCGGAGACGAGTGCGAGGCACACGCCGGCAAGCATGAGCATTGCCGGATCTGCGCCGATGCCTGCCGCGCCTGCGAGCGGGCCTGCCGCGACCTGCTCGCCACCATCAGCTGACCGTGTCGACGCCCGGCGCCACCGCCGGCGCGGGCCCCGCCCACGGTGTTACCGATTGGCTTCGCACCATCAGCCACCCGGCATCTCCCGATCGGCTCAGCCCTCTACGCCGGTGGCGGCGTGCGCCGCACCTACCGGCTTGGACTGCGATGACCCGCGCTGTCGCAAATAGATCGACAGGACCACCATCGACGTCACGGCCAGCAGTTCCGACTGCCAGTTCTGCAGTGTGCGGTTCCAGAAGTCCGGCTCAGTCAGATACCGGCTCCAGGGAACCGGATCATGGAGATTGCTGAGCTGCTGTTCGTTGTACGAGGCGACGCCGGCGACGTACTGGGCCAGCCACGACAGCAGGAAGATCGCGCCCATGACCAGGCCCAGCGAGTGAGAGTACAACGCCTGTCGCAGGCCACCGGCCCGCGCCCACGCTGGCGAGGTGTCGGTGGCGTGGGAGCCGACCATCTGGTCCTCGGCGGATTCCCGGCCAGCCTTGTGGAGTTCCTTGGACTCCGGTGAGCCTTTCTGCAAGAGCCAGACTGTCAGGAAGATGTAGAGGAAGAACTGCAGATACTCCGACTGCCAGTTCTCGGTGACGTCGACGGCAAAGCTCGCCGAACTGATGTACCGGCCGAGGGACACCGCTGGCAGGCCCTCGGTGAGCTGCTGCTGGTTGTACTGTGCGTGCCCGGCGAACGCCTCCCCGACCAGCACGGCGAGGAACAGCAGGCCGAAAGCCAGCCCCAGGGAGTTCTCGCGTAGGAACTGCTTCACCGGTGCAGCACCCCCAGCGCGGAGAAGTAGACGAGGCCGGCGGCGACCACGAGCAGCAGCAGCACGAACTGGAGTCGCATGGCTCAGCCACCCTGGAGCACGCAGTCGTAGGGCTTCTCGCCGCGCGCGGTGCAGCCGGCGGCAACGACGCGCCAGCCGCCGGGGAAGACGCCGAGGAAGACGGTGTCGACGCTGAGCCGTACCTGTGCCCACTGGCCGTAGACGCGGCTGGCGGAGACCGCACCCGGTTCCGGCAGCTCCTCGTCCAGGATCGCCTGGGCGCAGGGCCTTCCGGCGGACTGCTCGAGCCTGGCGGCGGTGTCGGGCGCCAGGACGGCGCAGGCCCCGGCCCCGTTCCGATCGGTAACGGCCCTCAGCATGCCCACGGCGACGCCAGCCGCCGCGTCGGCGCGGTTGGTCACCGAGCCGCACCCAGCCAAGGTCACCACAGCTGTTGTCGCGGCCACCACAACCGATACGACCCTCATACGGCGCTACATCCCCGCGGATGGCCTCGCTGAACCACAGGACCAACCGGCACTCGAAGATCGGCCACGCTCGCCGCAACGGGCCGTGCCGGTTGCCGTGCGAGGGGACTCCGTGACCCGCATCGCCTCGCCAGGGCGTCGCCGTCATCGCAGCGCCTTCAACGCGATGGCGGTGACCGTACCGTAGGCCAGGTGGGGGACGAGGTCGGTAAGCCAATCGGCGGCCGACCAGGAGCGCGGGTCGGTAACCTTGAGCACGGTCATCGGGGCGTTGGAGGCGATCATCGCCAGTCCGGTCAGCGCCAGCGCCGACACGGCGGTGGGCAGGCGACGGCCTCCCGCCGCGCTGAAGACCGCGGCGGCGGCCACCGAAGTGGCGTAGCCGAGCAGGGGCCCGACCCCCGACTTGCGGTTCGCGCTCGTCTGCTGGTCACCGAGGTCGACGCGGGTCAGGTCGGCCAGGCGGGCGACGCTGTCCTCGCCGGCGCTGCTGGCGGGCCTGGCACGCACCGCCATGTTCAGGTAGGTGACGGCGTTGAGGGCGGACGCGCCGGCCGCGCCGGCGATGAGGGCTCTGCTGCTCGCCTCCTACCCGTCCGCATCACGATGACACCGGTGACCGGCGAGCGTCACCGTCGTGACCGGCAGGTGCGGCGACGTTTTGGGCCGTGAAGACTCCTGCGACCGGCGATTGAAGGTTGAGGGCGCCCAAGTTGTCGTTGTCCACGTCGAGCTGGAACGACAGCATGCTCCCCGATCCCAAGATCCCCGACCGGGCGTGAACAACGGCCACCGCGACTCGTCGGCCAACCGCGGCAGCCGCGCCGTGATCGCGCCCGGCACACCGTCCACAGCGGCGCGGACGATCGCGTCCAGGTGGCCCCGTCTCCGGCGACGAGAACCTGCTGTCGGCCGCCAGAGATCGCACCCGTCGAAGGGCCCCAACCGGCTCGGCCGAATCACCCGAGCGCCTCGATGTCGTCGAGGGCCGGCGTCGGCTCAGGCGGGAACGCCACGGCTGCCGCGACAGGAGCGGGGGTGGTTGAGGCCAGCTGAGGCGCACGACGGCCGGTGGCTGGCTCGGCGCCTCAGCGGTTCTCCAGTGCGGCGGCGACAATGTCCACCGGCGCCTTGAAGGGGGCGAGGCTCTCTTCCGGCAGGGAATAGCGTTGCGCGAGGTAGGTGGGATCGGGCCAGGCGACGAGAGCCCCAGGACGGCCATCATCGCGGACCATGACTCGCAGCGGCAGATCCAACGCGATCTCGGGAGTCGTCTGCATGAGTGGAGTACCGGCTCGTGGGTCGCCGAAGATGATGACCTGTGTCGCCGGCAGCTCCAAGCCTGCCTTTCGGGCTGCAGCGGAGTGGTCGACCACTACGGCGACCGAGATGCCTCGACGGTCCAGCTCGGCGTGAATCGCTGCAACGGTCTGGGCGACATTGAGGCTGCTGCGGGTGGTGGCGAGCCCCAACACGTTGCCTCCCGGACGTGGCGCAGTTGCGCCCCCTCTGATCCTGCGACAGGTGGGCCACGCTCCGCCGCGAATCCTGTAGATCGCTCGGCCCGGAAGCCACGATCCCCGGCCGCCTGATCGCCGGTCGATGCGACCCGGCGGTGGAAGGCGCTCACGCGTCGGGCTGCCCGCGTTCGGTTTCGGCTCGCTCGCGGCTGAGGAAGAAGGCGCCGACCGCGCCGGCGAGGGTGCCGAACACCGCCACCGAGTATGCGGCCAGGAACAGCTCCAGGACCTGCGCGAAGCTGTCCTCCGCCCGCAGCGGCTCACCGGTGATGGTGGTGAGCGCGGCGTCGTGCACCGCCCGGCCGAAGCTGCGGTAGGAGCGGGTAACCGTGAGCAGTTGCCCCGCAGCGAGAATGACGGTCAGCGTCACCACGGCGAGCCAGGCCAGCCGATCGGTGAGAAGCCGGCCGGCGGACCGGGAGCCACGGACGGCGGCGGCGACGACCCCACCGCCCCGGGCAGCCCGCAGAGCGCTCGCCGCCCGGAGGAACCGCAGGAAGGGCACGGCCAGGAAGATCAGCTGCCACCAGTGGTGCTTCCAGAACTCACCCGCGCAGTGGCGGGCCAGCCAGGCGCGCAGGGTGAACTCCGCGACGAAGACCGCCCACAGGACCCAGCTGGCCACCGTGAGGGCCGTGCTGAGTGGCTCGTCGTGAACGAAGGCCTGCGCGAGCACGAGGAGCAGGAAGAGCAGCCCGAGTACGCCCATCGGCTTGTCCAGCCGCCGGGCGAGACCGTTGAGCCGCGCGTCGTCCTCCCGACCCTGCCGCCGGAGATCACCGGTCATTGTGTCTCGCAGCGTACCTGGATCCCTGCCTGCAACCGGCCACTCCGGCTTCCGCGCCGGCGCATCAGCTGGCGCAAGGCTGCCTCGACGGGGCGCTGGCGAAACTCTGCCACGAACAGCCGGTCCGGGGTTGCTGGGCGGTCTAAGACTGCGCGCCGGGGACGTTGCAATGGTTGTGGCTTTCTGGACACACGGCTTAGCCGTGCTCGACCGGGGTTCGCGCTTCCTCCCGACGCGACCCGCGCCGTGGAGCCGCGCCAAGGTAAAGGCACGCGTAACCCGGTGCGGCATTGCTCGGTATCGGGCTCATTGTTTAGCCCACAAGGCGGGATGTTGTGCAGGGGCGATGCCGCATGCCTCGCCGCCCGATGTGCTCTCATGTTTGAGGCGGCATCTCGGCTCGCCTTCCTCGCCTGGTGCCGGAGTTCGTCACATCCGCCGCCACCGACATTGCATTGAGTGCCCTGGAGCGAACGGAGATGATGGTGCAACCGACGTGGCTCGTGATGCTTGCGTGGGCTTCGCTCTTTGTGGTGTTGGCCAGCACCGTCGTTGTCGTTGTTGACCAATTTGTTCTTGGATATCGTCAGCCGGCCAAGATCATGGAGATAGTCTGGCCGGCAACCGCCCTCTACCTTGGCCCAGCAGCCGTCCTGACCTACAGAAAGTGGGGTAGGCCCCAGTCTCCCCGGTGGCTGGACCGGCACGGCACCCCACCCCGGACGTCGCGACATGCTCCTACGACAATCCAGACCTATCATTGTGCGACGCACTGCACCCTGGGTGTCATCATTGCTACGCCTATCACCTACGGCGTTGGTTTCGAACTGTTCGGCAGCACACTGTGGCCCGAAGTCGTCGGCGACTATGTAGGTGCAGTGGCCATTGGCATCGCATTTCGCTACTCTGCCGAGGCACGCACGGGAGGTCGAAGAGCGTGGGCCGCAATACGGAAATTTTTCAAAGCCGACCTGCTGACCGTGTCCGTCTTCGAGCTCGCCCTGTTAGGTTGGCTGGCGCTAATGCATCTTGTTGTTTTCCATGAGACCCTCCGGCCTGGTAGTCCGGTGTTTTGGCTCATTATCCAGGTCGGGCTGATCATCGGTTTCTTCACCGCTTGGCCGCCGACATTGCTGCTGATCCGTCGCGGCGTCAAAACGGAATTGCTAGGCGCGCCGCAGTAGGTGGTGATGCGCCGACGCCCTCGGCCGGAGGGGTGCACGTTGAGCCTGGTGTCGCGCAGCACGGCGAACGCCAGCGCGACGGCGGGCAGCTCATTCCACCGTGCGGAGGCGGCGTAGGGCGGATGGATGACCGGCGGCGCTCGGATGGGCTGGACGGTTGGCCGCGGTCCGGCCCGGCGCCAGCGTGAACGGAAGCAGTCAGGTGGTGTCCAGATGACCTCGCTGATGCAGGACGAACAGCAGCGCCATGGCCGGCACGACGAGCAGGAGCGCCGCAGCCGCGACAAGGGTGAGCGATGCCAGGGTGGCGTCGGGAGCCGCGGCCTCGCCGATGCGTAGGTGGGTGCCCAGCAGGTACGGGTACTGCGCGACGCCCCAGCCCACCACCACCGTGCCGGCCGCGCCGACGGCGAGCACCTGCAGCAACCGGGGCGCCGCCCGGTGAAGCAGCGCCAGGCTGGCAAGCCCGCATGCCGCTGAGGCCAGTACCAACGGCAGGCCGCGGCCGATCAGCCCATCGAACAGGCGCCCGGCGTCGGCGTGCAAAATGGCGATCCCCGCCAGCGCCACGGCGCCGGTGACCACGGCGGTGGCCTGGGCCCGCCGGCGGAACCAGCCCTCCAGGCGGGCGTCAGCGCGCGTACGGGCTTCGGCGGTGAGGAACACCGCGGCGACGAACGCGCACACCCCGACCGCGAGCACTCCGCCGAGCAGCGACGTCGGATTGACCCAGCTCGTCACGGGATTCCCCTGCCCGTTGGCGGGCACCCGCCCGGAGGCGATTCCACCGGCGACCGTGCCGAGGAAGAACGGCGTGATCGCCGACGAGGTGGCGAACGCCGCCCCGGTCGCCCGCTGCTGGTCGGTCTTCACCACCACCTTCCGGAACGCGAACCCGCTGCCGCGAACCACGATGCCCAGGGCGGCGAGGCCCAGCGGGATGTAGAGCGTGGTCATGATCGCGGCGAACGCGGACGGGAAGCCGGTCCAGAGCATCACCAGGCAGAAGATCAGCCACACGTGGTTGGCCTCCCACACCGGGGCCAACGTCTGATCGATCAGGTGCCGTGAGTTTCGCCCACGTCGCGCACCACCGGCAGTGAGATCCCAGAACCCCGCACCGTAGTCCGCGCCGCCGAGCACGGCATAGGCGGTGACCCCGATGAACAGCACGACGGCGGCGAAGGTGCTCACGCCTGCCCTCCCGCGGGTGCGGACTGCGAGGACCGAGCTGGGCCGTAGGGCACGTCCGTCTCGGTCGCCCCGCCCTGGTCGCGCCAGCGGCGGCGCAGCAGCCGCAGGACGTACACGGTGGTGGCGCCGACCGCGACGTACAGCGCGACGGTGGCGGCGAAGAACAGCCACAGGTTGCCGGACGTGGTGACCGCGTCCCGGGTGAGGAGGTGACCGGTGACCGTCCATGGCTGCCGGCCGACCTCGGTGACCACCCAGCCCGCCTCCAGCGCCACCACCGCGAGCACGCCACTGATCGTGGTCGCCCGCAGGAACCATCTGCTGCGCGGCAGGTCACGGCGGCGCCACCAGGCCAGGGCGTACCAGGCGGAGAGGCCCAGCAGCGCCGTGCCGATGCCGACCATGACGTCGAAGCTCAGGTGGACGATCGCGACCAGGCGGTCCGGTGGTCGCACCTCGGCGGGGATGGCGTCCAGACCCTGGATGCGGGTGGACGGCGAGTAGCCGGACAACAGCGACGCCCCCGAGGGAATCTTGATGCCGCCGTGCACCTTCCCGTTCGCGTAGTAGCCGCCCAGCACCTCCGGCACGTGGGTGCCCGTGGTCGCGACGGCCTCGATCGCGGCGAACTTCGCCGGTTCGTTCCGGTAGACCTCGCGCGCGGCGATGTCGCCGACGACGATCTGCAGCGGGGTGACCAGCGCCGCGACAGTCAGCGGTATCGTCAGGCCGAGCCGGTGGTACCGGTCGCGGCGGCCGCGCAGCATCCCGGCGGCATACACGCCGGCCACGACGAACCCAGCGACCATGTACGCGGCCAGCAGCATGTGGATGGCCTCGAACCCGAATGCCCCGTTGAAGATCACCTCCAGCGGGCGGACCTCCTCGATCTTGCCGTCCCGCATGGTGAATCCGCCCGGCTGGTTCATCCACGCGTTCGCCGCGACCACCGACAGCGTGCCACCGATACCGGACAGCACCACCGGCACACCGCTCCAGAAGTGCGGCCATGGTCGCATCCGCTGCCACCCGAAGACGTAGATGGCGACGAAGATCGCCTCCAGGAAGAAGAACAGACCCTCGATCGCGAACGGGATGCCGAACGCCGCGCCGTAGGTGCCCATCAGTCGCGGCCAGAGCAGCCCGAGCTCGAACGACAGCACCGTCCCGGAGACCGCGCCGACGGCGAACAGCACCGCCGCCACCTGCGACCAGCGGCGGGCCAGCAGCAGGGCGGTCTCGTCGTTCCGACGAATGCCCCGGGCGTTCGCGATCAGCATCAGGAAGGTGAAGGCCACCCCGAACGGCACCAGGATGATGTGGAAGCCGAGGGTGAAGGCCATCTGCTCGCGCGCCGGCAGCAGCTGCGCCGAATCGGCCGGCACCAGGCTGGCGCCGACCGTCACCAGTGACAGTCCAGGCATGGCCCGTGCTACCCGGTCAGGGCGGCCGGAAACGTACCGATGGGGTGAGAATCAGGCAGAGTGCAGGGTAGCGGTCAGCTACCCCGTCGCTGCCCCGACCGAACAGCGGGGAGCAGGTGCCCGCAGCGGCACCGACAGCAGTGGCTAGTCAGCGACGTGGATGACGATCTTACCGCGGCGTTTGGCCGTCTCGAGCGCCTCGTAACCGGAGCGCGTCTCCGTGAGGGGCAGCACGCGGTCCAGCACCGGCCTCAACCGGCCGTCATCGACGAGCTCGGCGATGGAGCGCAACGCGTTCCGGTCGGGCTCGACGATGAAATACACCCCGCGGACGCCGTGCCGGGCTGCTTCCTGCTCATCGGGTGGGGTGACGAGAGTGACCAGCACACCGCCCGGTTTCAGGACTGACCAGGACCGCGACTGCGTGGTTCCGCCGACAAGATCAACGACCACGTCCACGTCGCGAACGTGATCCTCGAAGCGGTCGTGCGCATAGTCGATGACCTGCTCGGCGCCCAGACCCTTGACGAATTCCAGGTCGGCCGCCGCCGCCGTGGCGCTCACGCGGGCACCGAGACCGGCCGCGAGCTGCACCACGTAGATCCCCACGCCGCCGGCGCCGCCCTGCACCAGCACGTGCTGACCGGCCTGCAGACCGGCGTGGTCCACCAGGGCCTGCCACGCACTCAGCGCGGCCAGTGGGAGCGCCGCGGCGTGGTCGTGGTCAACGCTGGCGGGTTTGGCGGCCAGGACGGCCGCGGGCAGGGCGACGTACTCGGCGGCCGCGCCATCGCGGGTGAAAGGGATCAACCCGTAGACGGCCTCTCCCTCAACGGGGCTCTCCACCCCCGCCCCGCACGCCGCGACGACGCCGGAGAACTCATGCGACGGGATGATCGGAGTGCGCTCAGGCCCTGACCCGTCCGAGCTGTGCGTCCATGTCTGCGGCCAGGTGAGCTCCGTAGGTGTCATGGAAGCAGCCTTCACGGCCACCAACACCTCACCAGGCCCCGGCTCAGGCCGCGGCGTCTCCTCGTACACGAGCTGCTCCGGCCCGCCTCTGGTGTGAGCCCTCACGGCGTGCATCGTGCTCATCCTGCTCCCTCTCGACGGCATTCCGGTCAGCTCGCCGGCCGTCCCTGGGGAGAAACTGCAGGCCGACTCCCGCATTATCTGGCGGTTCGGCAGCGCGCCTGTGGGACTTCCGTAACCCTTGCCCCTTCGGTTCAGAAGCGCGCTGCATCGGGGCCTCCGGGGCAGCAGCACGGGGCGGTCGTGTGGGGGACGTCGGCGTGGTGACGAGCGCGCGCCCTCGGTGCGTGTGGCGGGTCGAAGCGGGTAAAGGTCCCCAGCACGCCGACCGTCGACACAGCGACCTAGGAGCGAGCGATGGGCACACGACACGCCTCGGCCGATGACCTCGCATCCGTAGGCCTCTCGGTCCTGCGCTCCGCACTGGCGACGAACATCTTGTGGATCGGTGCGCTCAAGTTCAAGCAGTACGAGGTCGAGAATGACGAGCCGCTGATCACCTCGAGTCCGCTGTTCTCGCGGTTCCGCGAGAAGCTGGGAGCCCAGAAGCTCAACCGACTCATCGGGCTCACAGAGATCACCGTGGGCTCACTGATCGCCGCGAAGCCACTTGCGCCCAAAGCGTCGGCGATCGGTAGCTTGGGAGCGGTCGGGATGTTCCTCACCACGCTCAGCTTCCTGGCCACGACGCCCGAGGCTCGGCAGGAGAGGCAGGGGATCTTTAGCCTTTCCCTGCTGGGGCAATTCGTCTTGAAGGACACAGTGCTCCTCGGCGCCGCCCTCCTGACAGCTGCCGACTCGCTGCGCTCCGCCCGCCATCGATAAGCCCTCTCGGGAGCGCGGTCGCTGCGCAGCGTTCTCCGTCGCCATGAGTGGGCCTCCACGACGCGTTCAGCGTCGAGCTCCGACCAGACGAGAATGCCGCCGGCAGCCATGTCCGATGGCAGGCCGTGCTGAACGGGCGCAACGCCGCGGACAAGCCACCGGGAGGTCCCGTCACCGCCTGGCTGACCGCCGCCCCCAACCAAGAGCGGGGCGTCGACAGTGGAACGCAGGGTCTGCTGCGTTGATGCCCCGCCGCTCTGGTCTCACTCATCCTCCCCTTCAGGGCTGTTCACTCCCGACAGCGACCCATGCTTGGCTTCTCTGATTCGCGGGTCTCCGGCGTGCGGCCCGTGGTCTCAGCGACGGCTTCTCTGAGCGCCGACTCGGCAGCAGCACGATCGGAGTAGCCGGGGTGTCGGGCGTCGATCAGATCGGCATAGGCGGTCGTTCGCGAGAGGTAGTCGACCACGAAGGGGCAGATTGCGGTGATCGTGCCCTCGCGGGCGCGGATCTCGTCGAGTACTCGCCGCACCATCGCGCCCGCCACGCCCTGGTGTTGATGACTCGGCTCGACCTCGGTGTGCCGGAGGGCGTACCGGTTGGGCCTCAGGTGGGTGTAGTAGAGCCAGCCGACTAGCTCGCCGTCGCGGAAGAGCTCGAAGCGGCCATGATCGAGGCTGTCGATCAGCTCCTCGGCTACCACTGCCTGTCCTTCACTGCTCATCGGCTCACCCTTCCAAGGTCCCGCCCCGGTGAGCCTGGTTGATCACTGGTGCCATGGGCTGCATCGATACGTGCCTTCCTTGGTCTGACCGTCCCAGAGTCTCTGGAGGCCCACGTAGCTGACGTTGATCCAGGCGGGCCCCATTGCTGGCTCCGAGTCCTCACGGACGAACGCGGATGACGGTCTTCCCCTTGGTCCGCTCGGTCGGGTTGAGGACGGCGACGGCGTCGTCGAGGGCCGCCACGCTGCCGATGTTCGTCCGCACGCGTCCGTCCCGAACCCGCCGGGCGATCTCACCCAGCTGGGCGCGGTCGGACACCACAACGAAGTCGATCGCCAGGCCGTCAGTGGGCCGCGCCTGCGGCGGCCCCGTGACGGTCACGAGCGTTCCTCCGGCTCGAACCAGACCCGCGGACCGCTTCTGGATGTCGCCGCCGATGACATCGAAGACGAGATCGACTCCACCGACGTCTTCCAGGGCGTCGTTGTCGAGGTCGACGAACTCGTGCGCGCCGAAGTCGACTGCGATCTGCCGGCCGCCGGCACGTCCGGTGCCGATGACGTAGGCACCGGCCTGACGGGCGAGCTGCGTCGCCATCGAACCGACTGCGCCGGCTGCGCCGTGCACCAGGACGGTCTGCCCCTCCAGGAGGCGGCCGTGATCGAACAGCCCCTGCCACGCCGTCAGGCCCGCCATCGCGACGCCTGCGCCCACCGTGAAGTCAACGTCGCCCGGCAGCGGCGCGAGGTTGCGTGCCTCGACGACGACGTACTCCGCCAATGTGCCGTCGCGAGTCCAGTCCGTCAGGCCGAACACCCGCTGTCCCACCGACAACCCTGTTGTTCCATAGCTGAGGGCGGTGACCACCCCGGCCACCTCGTGGCCGGGGATCGACGGCGTCCGGTCACGGCCGAAGCGATCGACCCAGGTCGAGGGCCATTCCAGCTCATTCCCGGTGAATCCCGACGCATGAACGGCAACGACGACATCGCCGTAGTTCGCGCCCTCAAGACTGGCGAGCCTCGCCGTGTCCGGCTCGGGCCGCTCCATCAGCCTCATCCCCGCCGTTCCCGCGGCCCGGTCCGTCACCACGATGGCTTTCATCTGACTACCTCTTTCCGTAACAGCCCCCGTCCATCCGCGCCCCTACGGATGGACCCAAGTGATCTCCCTGCCCAATGGCCTTCGGTCGCGCGGCCACGCGATTGCGCCGGTAGGTGGGGCCCATCCAGGTCGTTAGCAGGTGGGTTCAGGGCGAGCGGGTGTGACCCTGGGATGCTCCCGGGTGCTCGCGGTCGATGAGGTCGGCGTATCCGGGGTTGTGCTCGATGAAGGTACGCACGATCGGGCACATGGTGGTGACCGTCTTGCCTTGCACACGCACGTCGTCCAGGACGCGTCGGATCAGCTCCCTGGCGATGCCCTGTTTGCGAAACTCGGGGATCACCGAGGTGGCCAGCAGCACGATTCGGTCGTCTCCGGCGACGTTGTAGGTCAGCCCGGCCACCTCTCGGTCCCCGACGATGGCCTCGTAGATGCCGAGTTTCTGGTCGTTGACGACCTGGAGGTCAAGCGCAGGGGCGTGGGGCTCGGCGATCACCTCCTCGATGAGGACGCTCTGGTCCTGGTTGAGGGTGCCTTTCCCGTCGGGTTGTCCGGCCTCGGCGGGGTGCGCGAAGGCGGAGCGGGTCGGCTCGGCAGCGTCGGTCATGGAGGGTGCGCCTTCGTTGAGGGTCATCAGATCACTTCCGGGTCGTGGCGGTCGCTCGTACTCGCCCAGCCGCATGTCGTCGATGGAAGGCGAAGGCCATCGACGTACTTCTCGCTCCGGGGTCCTTACGAGCGAACGCGGATGATCGTCTTTCCCTTGATCCGCTCGGTCGGGTTGAAGGCGGCAACGGCGTCGTCGAGGGTCGCGACGGTGCCGATGTTCGTCCGCAGCCGACCATCCCTGATCCGCTGGACGACCTCACGCAGTTGCGCGCGATCGGCCTCGACCACGAAATCAACCGTCAGGCCGTCCGCCGGCTGCGCTTCGGGCGGGCCAGCAATGGTCACCAGCGTTCCTCCCGCTCGGACCAGACCCGCAGAACGCTTCTGGATGTCGCCACCGATCACGTCAAAAACAAGATCGACGCCGGCGACGTCCTCCAGGGCGTCGTTGTCGAGGTCGACGAACTCCTGCGCGCCGAAGTCGAGCGCGGTCTGGCGGTCGGCGGCACGTCCGGTGCCGATGACGTAGGCACCGGCCTCCTTGGCGAGCTGGGTCACCATCGAGCCGACTCCACCGGCCGCACCATGTACGAGGACGCTCTGCCCCGCCTGGAAGCGGCCGTGCACGAACAGTCCCTGCCACGCGGTCAGGCCCGAGATCGGCAGGCTCGCGCCCACCGTGAAGTCGACATCGCCGGGCAGCGGCGCGAGGTTGCGTGCCTCGACCGCGACGTACTCCGCCAGGGTGCCGTCGCGGTTCCAGTCCGTGAGGCCGAACACCCGCTGTCCCACAGACAGTCCCGTCGTGCCATACCCGAGAGCGCTGACCACTCCCGCCAGCTCGTGCCCAGGGACCGACGGCGTCCGGTCGCGGCCAAGGCGATCGGTCCAGGTCGAGGGCCACGTCAGCTCACCCGGAGTGAATCCCGACGCATGAACCTGAACCACGACGTCGTTCAGCGCCGGTTCCGGCTCAGGCCGCTCCACCAGCGTCATCCCGGCCATCCCCGCAGCCTGGTCCGTCACCACGATCGCTTTCATGGGAATTGTCTCCTCGGTCATCTGTCGCTCTGGTGCAGACGTTTCAGGCAGGGAAACCCGTTTCGACAGCTAGTGCCAGGGGTTACCGGACGCAGCCGGCCGGCCTGGGCAACGCCGGCCACGTGCATCGATGGGCGCGCGTCGCTCACGACGAACGCGGATGATCGTCTTCCCAGCCGGACGCCCCAACCTAGTCGCGGTATAACTGGTCCGTCAAGTCCAGTCTAGGGGCCAAGTGGGTGCTACAGTGGGAGCGATGCAGCCCAGGTAGTTTGCCGCGATGACGGCGCTCGGCCAGCCGCTTCCGGGCGCATTCCCCGGACCGCATGGTCCAGTCAACGGAGGGCTAGGAGAGTGCGACCGGCGCATAGAGGGCGCTTCACCTGATTCGCCAGCTTCGTGCCGAAGGGCCCGGAAGGGAGAGCAGTGCACCAGCAGGCCGAGTACCACAAGAACCCGGAAGCCGTTTCGCGGCTGAACCCGGAGCAGTACCGCGTGACACAGCAGGACGGCACCGAGCGGCCGTTCGCCAACGCCTACTGGGACAACCACGAGCCCGGCATCTACGTCGACGTCGTGTCCGGCGAGCCGCTGTTCGCATCGGTCGACAAGTACGACAGCAACTCCGGCTGGCCGAGCTTCACGAAGCCGATCGCCGAGGAGAACGTCGTCGAGCGCCAAGACTCCAGCCACGGGATGATCCGGACCGAGGCCCGCTCGCTGCACGGGAACAGCCACCTCGGCCACATCTTCAACGACGGTCCCGTCGACAAGGGTGGACTGCGCTACTGCATCAACTCCGCGTCACTGCGGTTCATCCACCTCGACGACCTGGAGAACGCCGGGTACGGCGAATACCGCACCCTGTTCACGAGTGACACCAACGCTGACACCGACGACAAGTAGGGAGATGACGTGACCACCGAAAAGGCTATCCTCGCCGGCGGCTGCTTCTGGGGGATGGAGGAGCTGTTCCGCCGACAGCCCGGCGTCGTTTCCACGCGCGTCGGCTACAGCGGCGGCGACGTCCCGAACGCCACCTACCGCAACCACGGAACCCACGCGGAGTCGATTGAGGTCGTCTACGACACCGAGAAGACCGACTTCCGCGCGCTGCTCGAGTTCTTCTTCCAGATCCACGACCCTTCGACGAAGAACCGCCAGGGCAACGACATCGGCACCAGCTACCGCTCGGCGATCTTCTACACCAACGACGAGCAGAAGCGGGTCGCCGAGGACACGATCGCCGACGTCGACGCCTCGGGCCTGTGGCCCGGCAAGGTTGTCACCGAGGTCACCCCGGCAGGCGACTTCTGGGAGGCTGAGCCCGAGCACCAGAACTACCTGCAGACCTACCCCGACGGGTACACCTGCCACTTTCCCCGCCCCGGGTGGAAGCTGCCGAAGCGGGCGTCGGCCTGACACCTCCGGCGCGCGGACCCCGGGTCCGCGCGCCGACCCGGGCCGAGGTGTCAGTGACAGCATGAGCGGGTGCCGTGCCGGGCGGCCGGAGCCGTGGCGCCGGCACGGCGAGGACCGAATAGTCCGGGTAAGATTCCCGCCGTCGATGATCTTCCGAACCTGGCGCCCCTTCAGCCAAGCCGGCCCCGTACGCGTTCGTCATTCACCATGCCGTGAATGCCGCATGCGCCGAATGGACCCGAAGGTTCCATTTTCCAGGGGGTCATCTGGCGGGCTGGATACACTTGACCGATGAGCGACGAGCAGGTGGCTGCGCCGACGAATCGGCGGAGGATCAGTCAACGGGGCATCGCGACGCGAGAGCGGATCCTCGAGGCGGCGAACCGGCTGATGTTCGTGCGCGGAGTGAACGCGACGACACTTGACGACGTCCGCGAGGCAAGCCAGACCAGCAAGTCTCAGCTCTACCACCACTTCGCCGACAAGCAGGAGCTCGTGCGAGCGTTGGTCAAATATCGAGGCGCGCTCGTGCTTCAGCGCGAGCGCGGAGGGCTCGAACGACTGAGATCGTTCTCGGGGCTGGTCCGGTGGCGCAACGCCTTGGTCAAGGCCAACTCGCTGAACAACGGCAGATACGGGTGCGGCCTCGGGTCGATGGCGGTCGAGCTGTCCGATCAAGATGAGCAGGCTCGATCGATGCTGCTCGAGACGTTCGCGGCGTGGGAAAAGCTGATCAGTGATGGTCTGCACCGGATGCGGGACAGCGGTGCACTGCGCCAGGACGCCGACCCGGAGAAGTTGGCCACGGGGTTGATGGCAGCTTTGCAGGGCGGCTACCTGCTGGCGAACGCCGCGCACAACGTCGCGCCCATGGAAGTTGCGCTGGACATGGCGCTGGAACACATCAAGTCGTACCTCACGGAGCCGTCCGGCGAGCCGACCCGCTGATCCAGCCCTTTCATCGTGATCAGGCTGGTCACGGCCGGTGCCATCAGCCTGGAGATCGATGACGGCCAGGCTCCAGGTGAGGCAGCGACCGGACCGCGATCCGATGTTCCGTCCGGGAAGCCTCGCCGTGCTGTCTCACCCGGCCACGATCCCGCGGGCCGTCTTCGATGGGGGAGAAACGCTTGCCGGCTCGGTATCCGGCGAGCTGGGCGCCGGCCGCTGCACGGTGAAAGCCGGCGTCTTCCGTGCGATGGCCGGTGGCGCACGATGGCTGAGCATCGACGTTACTCATGTTGTCTGGGATCCAAATTCGCCCGAGCCGTGGGGGCGACGACGATCGCCACCCCTGATGTGTGAACGACGACAATCCTAGCCTCTATGGACTTGTAAGTCCATCTCCAGGTGGGGATTTGACCCTTCAGCTGGAAGCATCCTGGTCCTGGCGCGCCTCTCAGTGCAGCTTAACACCCTCAGCTGATGGTTATCGAAGGTTGAGCGGCTCTGGCAGGCAATGACCAATTGGACTATACAGTCCGCCAGAGGCTAGCCTGCGGAGGTACCCGGTCGCGGGGTGACAGGCCCGGCCAGAGCCCCCGCCAAGACGGCGCCTCGGCTGCTGCTGGATCCGCGTACCTGGACCGTCACCACCAGGATCTACAGGAAGGCGCGGCTGATGGAAACCAATCAGGATCGTGTCGTCGCATCCGCCCGAGCTGTCCTTCCGGCCAACGAGCGCCGGCGCACGGGCATGACCACCCGCGGCTTCACGTTCGTCGCCGATGAACCGCACAACGGCGCAGTCGGCGACGGCCCGACGCCGACGGAGTACCTGTTGATGGCGCTCGCGTCGTGCACGGCTCAGACGCTGCGGCAGTACGTCGACTACAAGTACGACACCGCCGGCGACATCACCGTCGAGATCGACTACCACGAACCCGAGCAGGAAGGCGCGGAGCGTTACCTGCAGCGCACGATCACGCTGAGTGAAGAACCCGACCCCGACGACTTGAAGGTGATGCATGACATTGCCGAGAAGTCCCCGGTGACCCTGCTGATTCAGTTCGCCTGGAGCGTGAGGACCGAGTTCGTCGGGCCGCGCTGAAATCAGGCCCGCTTGCTGCTCGGCGATCAGAGCCGAGCAGCAAGCGCTTGTCGTTCCGCCCCAGCGCGACGACTGATAGCTGGCCGCACCCTGAAGGGCATCGGCAGGCCGCGTCGCTCGCTCCGCAGCCGGCCACAGCTGGGGCAGCGCGATCAGTACTGAACCGAGCGGTCGCGTGCCCGCGATGCGGCACGTGATCCAGCTATCCATGCTGGCCCGGCCAGCGCGCCGGAAGGTGACGTGTGACCCGAACCAAGATGAGCGGCCGAACGATCTGGAAGCGGAATCCGGCGGCACCGCTGCAGGCCTTTCTGCGGACTGAGTCCGGCAGCGCCGGCGTCCTCGTGGCCGCCATCGTCACCGCACTGCTCTGGGCCAACATCGACCTCGGCTCCTACGAAGCCCTCTGGCGCACCCAACTGTCCCTACGCCTCGGGCAGCTCGAGCTCTCCCGCGACCTGCACACCTGGATCAACAGCGGCTTGATGACGCTGTTCTTCCTGGTCGTCGGCCTTGAGACGCGGCGCGAGTTCGACCTTGGCGACCTACGCGACCGGCGACGTTTCGTGCTGCCCGCCGTGGCCGGCGTGATCGGCATGCTGATCCCGGTGCTGATCTTCCTGGCGATCAACCACGGGGGGCCGGGCGCGCATGGCTGGGGCGTGGCCATGTCGACCGACACCGCCCTCGCGTTGGGCCTGCTGGCACTGCTCGGCCGCGGCGTGCCCGACCAGGTCCGGATTTTCCTGCTCACCGTGTTCGTGGTCGACGACGTGATCGCACTCATCGTCATCGCCCTCGTCTACAGCGACGACATCAAGATGACGCCCATCGTGGTGGCCCTAGCGGCGTTCGCGGTCATGCTGGCCCTCCGCGCAGCCGGCGTCCGACGTGGCTCAGCGTACGCGCCGGTCGCCATCGTGATGTGGGGCGCGCTGTTGGTCAGCGGAGTCGACCCGGTGGTGGCCGGACTGGCCATCGGGTTGACCGCGTTCGCCTACTCGCCCGGCCGCGCTGAACTCGAGCAGGTCAGCTGGCTGTTCCGGTCGTTCCGTGAGCAGCCGACGCCCAAGCTCGCGCGTACGGCTTCGATCGGCCTCGCGAACACGCTGTCGCCCAACGACCGCCTTCAGCGCATCTACCACCCCTGGTCCAGCTACGTCATCGTGCCGTTGTTCGGCCTGGCCAACGCCGGCATCAGCATCGACGGTCCATTCCTGGCCCAGGCGTTCACGTCACCTGTCACCTGGGGCGTACTGCTCGCGTACGTCGTCGGCAAGCCGCTCGCCGTGATCGGCACCTCGGCCGGGCTCACCTGGATCTCACACGGTCGCATCCGTCCGGCGGTGGGCTGGGCGGGCGTGCTCGGCAGCGGCACGATCGCCGGCGTCAGCTTCACGGTGTCGCTGCTGATCGCCAGCCTGGCCTTCACCGGCGACCAACTGGCCGAGGCCAAAGTCGGGGTGCTCAGCGCCGCGATCGTATCCTCGGCGCTGACCTGGACCGCGTTCCGCGTCACCAACATGTTGCCCAGGGACAAGCGCACCCGGGCGCTCTTCGGCGACATGACGGAGCTGACCGACCTCATCCCCGACGTCGACGAGCAGCAGGACCACGTCCGCGGCCCAGCCGATGCGTCGGTAACGCTGGTGCAGTACGGCGACTTCCAGTGCCCGTACTGCGGGAAGGCCGAGCCAGCCGTCCGGCAGTTGCTGGGCCACGCCGACCTGCGTTTCGTGTGGCGTCACCTGCCTCTGCCAGACGTGCACCCGCATGCCCGGCTAGCCGCCGAGGCCGCCGAAGCAGCGGCCGCCCAGGGCAAGTTCTGGCAGATGCACGACCTGCTGCTCGACCACCAGGACAAGCTGAACATCACCGATCTCGTCACATACGCCGGCGACCTCGGCCTGGATCAGAAACGCTTCCACGACGATCTCGTGAGCCACGCCCACGCCGACCGCATCGACAGCGACATCGACTCGGCCGACACCAGCGGAGTTTCCGGCACCCCGACGTTCTTCATCAACGGCCGCCGCCACTACGGCGCCTACGACATCACGACCTTGACCGCCGCCATCCGTATGGCCCGAGCCCGGGCCCGCCTCGGCCGCGAGGCACCAGCGACCCGTAACCGAGCGCGTTCCATTGACTCGACAGCACGCCGGTAGGCCGTCAGATCCTGCCGTGCGAACCCTTGCCTTGACGCGAAGCCACCGGAGCGTCAAGAGAATCCGAGACCTCATCGGGGCTTGTGCGGAAGCGCCGGCGCGTTGGCATTCGCCCTGGTTCGGCGATCCATCTGGCGACTGCGACCGGGCGGCGCCGGACGACTCGCCATGCCCCTCGCCGCAGGAAGCCGGGTGGGCGCCGTCATCACCCTCACCAGTTTCGGACTCGGCTTCGGCATCGCCAGTCTCGCCATCCTCGCCGACCGGTACGGCACTGCCGCCTACGCCACCATCGCCGGACGAGTAGCCGCACCGTCACCACCGTCAAAGCCCCCGCCCCACTGCAGGTGCGGTTTGCGGTCAGGAGTCAACCCGCGGAGGCGTTGCCGTCGGCGGCCTTCGCCGGGTTCGGGTGCGTTCCGAGGTCCTTGAGTGTGTAGCCGTACGGCGGGCGTCCGCCCAAGTAGAGGCCCTCCAACTGAGTCTTTGATGCCATCGCGGTGCGAACCCCGGACCTTGACCCGATTCCGCTCGCCCTTGCTCATCCCGCCGGAGACGGACATGATGGGGAATCTTCGCTCGCTGGTTCCCGTCGGGGCGCACCGTGCCCCCTCCGGAAGGTGGAAATTGGGATGCATCAGCGGATTCTGCTGCGCGCCCGCAAGGGCCCATTCCACGTCATCTCCCATGAGGAAACCTACGAGCGGGATTGGATCGGCAAGAACAGCGGAAACCTGGTCTTCAGCCATGCCGCGCACAAGCTGCTGGCCACCTCGACCGCGGAGATCACCCCGTCGCGGCTCCGGGCGAACCCGCGCGACGCGGACGAGATCAACGAGAAGTACGACGTCTTCGTGATCCCGCTGGCCAACGCGTTCCGCCGCGACTACGCGGACCGGTTGTTGGCAATGACGCGGCTGATCGAGCGGCTGAAGATCCCGGTGGTCGTGTTGGGCGTCGGCGTGCAGACCGACGTCGACGGCAACCGGGAGTACCTGCGGCCGATCGACGAGGCGGTCACCGCCTTCTGCCGGGCGGTGCTCGACCGCTCGCACAGCATCGGGGTACGCGGCGAGGTGACCGAGAGCTACCTGCGCACCCTCGGCTTCTCCGCGGTCGAGCAGATCGGCTGCCCGTCGATGTTCCTGCACGGCGACAGCCTTCGCATCGACAAGACGAAGGCCACGTTGAGCCCGGACGACCGGATTGCGCTCACCCTCTCGCCCTACGTCCGCCTGATGGCCCCGATCGTCCGCCACCATCTCGAGCGGTACCCGAACCTGCGCTACATCGCCCAGGACCTTTACACCCTCGGCACCCTGCTCTACGGCGACGCTCCGCACCTGATCGGTAAAACCAGCGACATCCCCATCCACACCACCCACCCACTCTTCGTCGAGGACAAGGTACGGATGTTCCTCGACCCGTGGCCCTGGATGGACTACCTGTCCGGGTTCGACTTCGCCTTT